>NZ_RCNZ01000102.1:0-53838 GCF_004307525.1 Pseudomonas sp. Sample_21
CCCTGACCGAACACCCGAAAGCCAAGTGGAACGACCTCTGGCTGCTCACCGAAGTCCTGCATGAAGGCAAGCAGCCGCAAGTGCTCGAGGAGTCGGTGACCAGCGACACCACCGCGCTGAAAGACGATTTCCACCAGGGCTACCGCAACCGCTTCCAGGCCACGCCATGGGACGTACCCAACCGCCCGCCGCTGCGCCACCCGAAACCGCGAATCCTCGGCAGCCAGAGCGCGGTGGTCACCGGCCCGAAAGGCGAAGAAATCCACTGCGACGAATACGGCCGGGTCAAAGTCCAGTTCCATTGGGACCGCGAAGGCCAGGCCGACGACAAGACCAGTTGCTGGCTGCGCGTCTCCAGCGCCTGGGCCGGCGCCCAGTACGGCGGCATCGCCATCCCGCGCATCGGCATGGAAGTGCTGGTCACCTTCCTTGAAGGCGACCCCGATCAGCCACTGATCAGCGGCTGCCTGTACCACAAGGAAAACACCGTCCCCTATCCACTGCCGGCGAACAAGACCCGCAGCACCTTCAAGACCCTGAGTTCGATGGGTGGCGGCGGCTACAACGAACTGCGCATCGAAGACAAAAAAGGTCAGGAACAGATCTACCTGCACGCCCAGCGCGACTGGGACGAGAACATCGAGCACGACCAGAAAATCCGCGTCGGCAACGAACGCCACGACACCGTCGAGCAAAACAGCTACAGCGAATTCAAGGCCGAAGAACACCACACCGTCTACGCCGACCGCAAAGTCGAAACCCGCGCCAACGACCACCTCACCGTCGGTGTGAATCAGCACATCAAGATCGGCACCGGCCAGTTCATCGACGCAGGGCAAGAAATCCACCTGAGCAGCGGCATGAAAGTGGTGATGGAGGCTGGTTCGGAACTCACGCTGATCGGCGGCGGCAGCTTCATCAAGATCGACGCCGGCGGCGTGACCATGAGCGGGCCGGTGATCAACATGAACTCCGGCGGGAGCCCGGGCAGCGGCACCGGTGCTGCGCCGTTGATGCCCGGTGTGCTGAAACAGGCGGATGCCGACAAGGCTGGCCAGGTCCTGACCCCGGCGCAAATCAACACCCTGAAACGTAACGCGCCGTTCTGTGAAGAATGCGAAAAATGCAAGGCAGGTGCCTGTGCCATCTGAACGAATCACCCCCAAGGACTGGCTGGCGCAACAGCCGCTGCAAAGCGGCGAGCGCCTGTACCTGATCGTCAGCGCGGCCAGCGACGCCGACGCCCTGAAAACCCTGTACCTCACCGAACCCACCGCCCAACTCATCCCGATCTGGGGCGGCACGCCCTACTCCACCTGGCAACCGGTGATGCCCTACCTCACCGAACTCAAAGCCAATTCCGCCTTCCTGCCATGGATCGCCGAAACCGACGCCCTCGACTGGGGCTGGCTGGCGGTGTCGCGTTCAGAACCGAACGAAGTGTTCGAACATCTGCGCAGCCTGACGCAGGTAAAAATGCCGGATGGCACCGAGGTGTTTTTCCGGTTTTGGGATGGGCGGCATATTTATCCGATTCTGCGGGGGCTTGGGGAGAAGGCTGGAGAAGTGCTGCCGGTGTTTGAGCGGTATCTGATCAATGGGCAGGCGCTGGAAGTGGGCACGCGGGTTGTGCCGAAGGTGCGGGACTGGCCGTGGTGGGAGGTGCCGAAGGGGTTGTTGGAAGAATTGATGGCAGAAAATCCATCAACCGTTATCGGCAACATGATGCAGTGGTTGCAGGAGGAACACGCCGATCTGTATTTCTCCTTTCCCGAATCGAACCTGAAACAAAAAGTGGCGCGCTTTGTTAAACGCACGCCACTCACGGAAGAAAACTTTACCGGGCTGTTGAAGGCCTATCTGGAAAAAGAGGTGGTGGTATGAGCGTTTTAATGGGCGGGATCGTTGGCGGTCTCACAGCAAAACAACCCGATGCTCAGGCCATCATCAACGACTTCAAGAAGTGCCTGAAGGATTACCGCGAGCATGCCGAAGCCTGGTACGGCGGCATTCTGGATGCGGAGCAGCAATTCAAAGTCGGTGACGAAGTTGGCACGGCTGACAAGGACAGCAAGAAGGAAAATACCCTTTATGCCAACTGTCCTGCGAACGGCAAGCTGGTGCTGATCCATAGTTTCGAGTCCGCGCGCTTTGTGCCGATCGGCAATACGCCAGTTCAACTGACACCGGTCGTCAATGCCCGCTTCATCGGCAAAAACGAAGTTGGCCCGACCATCAATAAAACCATTGACGCATCAGGGATTCTTGAAGTCTCAGGCCTTACTCCCAATCAGCAGTACAAAATCACCTTCTTCCCGAATCCTACGCGTGCCCAGATCGACAGTTTGTTCAATTCCTACCAAGGCGTGATCGGCGAGTTGGGCGGCTGGCTACAAACCGAATGGAGCACCAGCTTCCTCCCGCTCTGGCAAGCTCACACCGATGCCTCCCTTGGAGGTCGCGCCTTGCAGGAGCTGGAAGCGGCTTGGGAAGGGTTCATGAAAGCGATTATGGGATTGTGGGGCGATATCAAAAGTCTCTACGACCTCATCGCCCATCCTCGCGAAAACTACGAGAAGCTGAAAAACTTTTTCACTGAAGAACAGATCAAGAAAATTTACGACGCCTCTGCCGACGCTATTCACACTGCTTTATTGATCGCGAGCGATGAGCCGTTGATGTGGATATACGTCGCGGCCATCGTGGCCTGGGTGAAAATGCTGCCGCCGCAGACTTGTACCGAAGTGCTGGCGCAAATGTCGACAGAGTTCCTGCTCAACATTTTGATCGGCGTTGTCTTGACTGGTGGTCTTGGCTTGGCCGTACGCGTGGGTACAAAAGCCGTCAAAGGGGTACAAAGCAGCGGCAAAGTCATAAAGCTGATTGAAGACTTCACCGGCATGTTGATGAAAGTCAGCAAGTCCAAAGCGACGCCCCATACCGAAGCATCGAAGCCGTTGCTACTCAATGGTGATTCGAAATTCAATCCGGCACGCAAAGCGGATGTTCAGATCGCCGCTCCCAAACCTGCCGAAACCGCGACAGCTCCGAAGAGCAAGCCACCGATCACTGGCGGAAAAGCGGAATCCGATGCGCAGATTCAAACCCGTAAAAAAGATGAGCCAGCCTCACGGATCGAGCAGGTAGAGGCCGTCGACAACGCCCCCGAACAGCCGAAGAACCCAGCGAAAAAACCAGCACAATGCGTCGACGACACATGCTCAGACGGCGAACCAGTATCGATGGTGACCGGTGAAGAGTTACTGACGCTCACCGATGGGGAACTGGGTGGCCTGCTGCCTTTTGAGTGGACACGCCTATACCGAAGCAGTGCAGTCGAAATTGATAGCCGCCTCGGCTATGGCTGGAGTCATTCACTGTCTCATCGCTTGCAGATCGACGATGAGGGTGTGCTGTGGACGGACAACGAGAACCGGCAAACCCGTTTCCCGATGCCCACGGAACAGCGGCCGGCCATCACTAACAGTCTGGCTCAGGCAGCAATTTATCTAGGCAATGAACCCGGCGAACTCATTTTGACCCAGGCCGGGGCAAAAACACGCTTTTACCATTTCCGTGCCGGTCGACTGACCGCGATCAGCGATGCGTACGAAAATCGTCTGCACATCAGTTATGACTTCGTTGATCGTATCCAGCGCATAGATAACGGCGCAGGGCGCGCCCTTTTTCTGCGCTACGAAGACAGACACATCGTTGCTGTCGACCAACAGCAACAACGCCCCGAATACAATGAACGCGGCGAACGCCAAGACCCATGGCTGACGATTCATACCCTCGTCACCTACCGATACAACGCACTCAATCAACTGGTTTCTTCCACCAATGCGATGGGCGAAACCGAGCATTACCGCTACAACGATCAGCACGTCATCCTTGAGCGACAAATGGCCGGAGGGGCTAGCTTCTTCTGGGAGTGGGAGCGTGAAGGCAAGCTGTCCCGATGCGTACGTCATTGGGCCAATTACGCGCAGATGGAAGCACGTTACGAGTGGGATGATAAAGGCTCGGTCATTGTTCATAACGCTGACGGCAGTGAGCTGGTCTATGTGCATGACGAAAATGCACGCCTGGTCAGTGAGACCGCACCCGACGGTGGTGAGACGCAGAACGCTTATGACGATAACGGCCGATTGATCGCCGTTAAAGACCCGATGGGAGCGATCACCGAGTATCAGTACAGCGATGCCGGACGCTTGATTGCGGTGATCCCCCCGGAAGGTGTTCCGACGCGTTACAACTACTTCAACGGTCAACTTATTGATGTCCAGCGCGGCAAGGCCCGCTGGAAATACGAACGCAACCGCCAGGGCGATATTACCCAACAAACCGATCCTGACGGCAACGAGACCTTCTACAGCTATGACCGTCAGGGACGCTTGCTTGAGATCCGCCACCCCGACGGCAGTCGTCATCAACTGGGCTGGAACAACCTCGGCCAATTGCTGGAAGAACGCCTGCCGGACGGCGGTCAACGAAAATACCGCTACGATGCCCTCGGCCGGCAAATCACTCGCCAGGACGAATTCGGCGCGATCACCCAATATCAATGGGACGCCGTCGACCGCCTCACTCAGGTCACCCTGCCCGGCGGCGCCACACGTGCGTTTACCTACAACCCGTATGGCCGCGTCATCGCCGAACGCGACGAGCTCGGCCGGATCACCCGCTACGAATACGCCGACAACCTGCATCTGGTCAGCCGCCGCATCAACCCCGACGGCAGCCAACTGCGCTACCGCTACGACAACTCGCAACTCAACCTCACCGAGATCGAAAACGAGCGCGGCGAACGCTACCAACTCGATTACTACCCGAACGGCCTGATCCAGCAGGAAACCGGTTTCGATGGTCGACGCACCGCGTATGAGTACGACCTCAACGGCCAACTGCTGAAGAAAACCGAGTTCGGTGACGACGGTAGTGAACTGGTTACCGAATACCAGCGCGATGCCGCAGGCCGTTTGCTGGTCAAGACGCTGCCCGATGGCGAAGAGATTCATTACAGCTACGACGCACTCGGTCGCCTGGTAAACGTCGACGACGGCCATTGGCCGCTCGCTTATGAATACGACGTGCAAGATCGCTTGATCACCGAACATCAGGGCTGGGGCACCACGCGTTACGCTTACGACAAAGTCGGTCAGCTCAGCCACTGCCGTCTGCCCGATGGCTGCACGCTCGATTACCGTCATTTGTCCGGTGGACGGCTGAACAGCATCGACCTCAACGGCTCTCGCCTGACCAGCCACCAGTTCAACGCCGGTCGCGAGCAACAACGCCAACAAGGCTTGCTGCTTAGCCAATACCAATACGATGAACAGGGCCGACTAAAGGCCCACAGCGTCAGCCAACGGGACAAGCACCTGTTCCAGCGTCGCTACAACTACGATGCCAACGGCAACCTCGCCGGTATTAACGACAGCCGCAAAGGCAACCGCAGCTATCACTACGATCCACTCGACCGACTGATCAGCGTACGCGGCGCCATGCCAGAGAGCTTCGCTCACGACCCGGCAGGCAACCTCCTCGGACAAAATGACCTGCCCGTTGCGAACCTCGCAAACGTCAAAGGCAACCGCCTACTGATGCAAGGCGACCGCCATTACGATTACGACGCCTACGGCAACTTGATCCGCGAGCGTCGCGGAACCGGCCAAAAGCTCGTCACCGAATACCGCTACGACTGCCAACACCGCCTGATCGGCGTCAGCCTGCCGGGTGGCAGCACTGCAACCTACAAATACGACGCCTTCGGTCGCCGCTTCGAAAAAACCGTCGACGGCCACACCACTGAATTCCTCTGGCAAGGCGAGCGATTGATCGCCGAAAGCGCAGAAAATCGCTATCGCAGCTACATCTACGAGCCGGGCAGCTTCCGCCCGTTGGCGATGCTCGACGGCGAAGGCCCGCTAAAAGCGGCCCCGTTCTATTACCAACTCGACCACCTCGGCACACCGCAGGAACTCACCGACTACAGCGGCGAAATCATGTGGTCGGCAAAATACCGCGCCTACGGCAACCTCGCGGCGCTGGATGTCAGCGAAATTGATAACCCGTTGCGCTTCCAGGGTCAGTATTTCGACGCCGAGACAGGCTTACATTACAACCGCCACCGCTACTACAATCCGGGAACTGGACGGTTCTTGACGCCTGATCCGATCAAGCTTGCGGGTGGTTTGAATAGCTACCAATACGTGCCTAACCCTACGGGGTGGGTGGATCCGTTGGGGCTGGTGTGTAAACAGACAAACGGTGCCACTCCGAAAAAGCCTCCGCAAAAAACGACCCCGCCCGAGGTTGGCGAGACACTTAATTTTGAGCATTTCGAGCAAGCTCGCAATAAGGCACTTGAATGGCTTGAAAGCAATGGATTCAAAGCAGAAAAGCCAACCATTGGGAAGTTTGGTACGAATGCCGGGAAGGTTGTAGGCATGCAAACCGCTGACGGCAAGACTGGCTATCGAATCGAATATGATGAAAGAAGCGGCGCACATATAAACGTTTGGTCAGGAAAAAAGCCAGCACCACATTACCTTTTCAATGCAAGCGAAAAAACCGTATTAAAATTACTAAAGGCATTTAAAAAATGAGCTACTTCGACGAAGAACTTGAGAAAGAATTGTTAGAATCCAGCATTAACTACATGAAACTTGACAATGATGCACATGACAACGCCGTCTCACATATCAATAGAAATTTTCCGTTTATTGGATCAAAAATCGCTTGGAGCTCACTTCCCAACAGCACATCGCATTCAAAAAACACTATAAACAAAGCCATTGAAGAAATTTCAGAAAAAGCAAAAGATCTCAAAATAACTGAGATTACCTTTATCGGCGACTCGCTCACAGAGAATGCTTATAGATTCCACACCGCCGATCTTAAAAAAATAATAATGACATTTTCTGAAATACCGCAACACACCTATTTTTTCTCCGAGCAGTTTAGTTTGATAGGTTGCATAAGCAGCGAGGGCGAAATCAATTTTAGTGCGACCACTTAAACATGACACATAGCAGAAAAATAGGGAAAATCGATTTTCTATTGAAATAAATCCGCCCCCATTTGCGCCATTCAATCAGAGAAAACAAATATAAAAACAGGATATTCACACTCATCATCGAAGATACTCTGAAAGCACTCGCAAACATTGAATTTACCTTGATTTCTCTATAAAAAATGGGAAGTTACTATAGCGACAAACCGGTTAAAGAATATCAAAAACTTCAACCGAGCTCATTAACGATGATACGTCACTCAGCGACCAATCCAAGATCAAAAAATCATCAGCAAAAAATTTGCCCCAATTCCTGGTGAGGATTCACATGAATGACATAGAGCGTCATGTGGAGGGAATTGAATTCTGGAAGCCTTGAATGATTAGCTGTACGAAGAAATCTGCTGGGCCGCCTGATATGCGTGAAAAACACGTCACTGAAACCTTCAAGGCGACTGTCAACTTAAACTCTCCATTCAAGAATAATGAAAAACAGAAAACTTATGCTCAACGCATAATCACCAGATCAAATCTCTGCGACCACTCTCACGGATTAAATAATCAAAGGACTGTTATCTTGAAACACTTGAGCCGCACTCTCTCCTTGCTTCTAGCCTTTACCTTCTCCCTAAGCGCAAGCGCGCTGTCACTACGATCCGAACAACATCCCGACGGCACAACTGTCTTGTTGCTTACAAACGAAGCCAGTCCAGAACGGGCTCACAAGCTCAACCAAGACCCGGCGGTTCGCTCTGCACTCGTTGATTTTCTTGGCTACCAAACCGGAAGCTACACCAATGACAATACGATGATCGTGCAGCAGGTTCTTGAAGCGCTCGATTCGGAAATGGCGACGTTTGTTGATGGAGTGCCTCCCGGCAGAAAAATGATCACCGCCATGGACGACGGTAACAACGGATTCGAGCGCGGCGCATTGCTGCTGGACGACAAGGGGCAGTTGCTCGCCGTAGGACTGGTCAATGGCCATTGCTCCGTCAAGTCTCGTGACGAGCCATTGACTTGTAACGATGCTCCGGAAACCGTGCTGACCATTTTCCAGCCAGAAGGCGCTAGTGAGGGTGACGCCGACGCTTTGATCACTTGGAGTAAGCAACTGCCTCCTATGATGGCGCTGTGGGCGGAGAGTGACGATCCAGAACGCCGAGCCGCTGCGCAGAAGATTGCCCACGTTGAGTACATCGTGACTCAGCCGAAACAGGGAGCTTGGACTGCGGCTCAATTACCGTCCGATTTTCCAAAAGCGATGCTGCCGTTGCTTCCGCAGCGAGCTCACTTGATTGGCGCCGGCGCTCACGGTGTCTTTACGACACCGGGTATGGAGGGCACGTCAATTGACGGTGACTGGGACAAAATAGCCGGACGCCCTCAGCATGAATATGAGGTCATTCTCAGGACTTTTACCGAATACGCGGATGTTATCGACTTCTATCAGCAACATGCAAAGGACGCCGAAGTCAGCGGCAACGAGCGCAAAGCGCTCGTTGAAGGCCGCATCAATGGTGGTACCTATAAAGTAGAAATCACCAATAGAAAAGAAGCCGGCACAGTGATCACGTTTTCCGCTTGGCGGCAGGAGGTCTAATTCATCTCTGAAGACAGAGCGATCATGTGGTCGCTTTGTCTTCTGAGCAAAAGGGACTGAGTAAAAGAGGACAGTTTTCTTTCTTCAAACTGAATATAAATCTGTCCCCTTTTCTTACTCGCAATTAAAAGCAAAAAAACATGAAATTTGAAAAAATAATACGTCTCGGCGGAAAAGTAATTTTCGACGAACTATCCAACCTAATCGATTACGACATAGCACTCATCTCAGAGAACCTGAAAGAGGATCTCTTACAGGCAGCATTCCCAAACGAACAAATATTAGACATCGGATGGTATCCTGAATTTGACAAAAATGGTGCCTTTAGAATTTCATTAATTGCAGATCGAGATTGGGAATCTCCGATATACACCGACACCGCCAAAACCTGGAGCGACCTTGACAAAATCTTAGATCACACGCTGCATAAAGTTAAACAAATCTGATGCAGGCTTTACATATTAGGAGTATATGGGGAAAGCAGTGGACCTGACATTGGCTAAGCCATAGGGTGTAGCGGCGCTGCCAATCGATGACAAAATTTGTTAGAGCAACCCACTACGCTAAAGCAGCGCAGCCGATGCCGATGCCGATGCCGATGCAATTAATTTGGGAAAAGCCTCAGACCTGTAGTACAAGGGAGTTTTCTTTCGGTAAAAAAATCTCGACAACCAAACCTATAACAGCGAAAGCAAAACCATGATATTTAAGTGCTCGGGCAACGCAGTCAATCCAAGTACCGTATCTTATAGAAGCTTGGGATTCGGAGAGGCGGTCACGATCAAGACTCAGCCCTACATACTGCAAATCAAACCCGGAGACTTTCCAAGAAAGTTCGAAATTATTGCAGATACGTTTATTTCGGAATGCAGGATTGACGATACCGTGCAAGGCTATGCGGACATCCCCGAGCTTGCGACAGTTGATTACCCGACTTTCAATGAACTTCTGAACATCCATTCAAACCTAGCAGCAAGTTTGATCGAAGATTATCTTTACTTCGAACTCTTCTATCATCTTTTTCAAAACCCAACCAACCTACAGCTGGTTATCAACAACATCAACAACGTATATACAGAAAAAGATTCAATAATAATCACGGGAGACACATATCCATTCAAATACTTCTAGCAGAAGGAAACTTGCTCGACGGCAGGCCCGCCGACTCATACCTCAACGGTCGACTGTTGAATAACACCGATCTGGCGACGAAGTCAGTGCGCTAATCACCGATTGCTAGTGATCTATTTGCCAGCTCTATTACGCGGCTAGTACCAAAAATATGCAGAGCCAGCCGCAAGAGCAATGTCCGCCATCGGGACAAAGGTCGATTCAACGCCGTTACGGAAACTACTGAAACGCAGAAAGTCTAGCTAACGTAAAAGGGCAACCGCCTGCTGATGCCCGGCGATCGCCACTACGATTACACGCTATCCGCCCCGGCCAACCGCACCTGCCTCTCCAACTCCACCTTCAACCCCGGCTCCAATTTCAACTGCCGTGCCAGTTCATCCAGATAGCTCTTCTCCATAAAATTCTCCTCATCCACCAGCATCACACTGGCGATGTACATCTCCGCCGCCATTTCCGGCGTGCTCGCCGCGCGGGCGACGTCGGTGGGGTCGAGGGGTTTGTTGAGTTCGGCGTGGAGCCAGTGTTGCAGTTCCTGATCGTTGTCGAGCTTTGTGAATTCGCCCTCGATCAGTTCGCGCTCGCGCTCGTCGATGTGGCCGTCGGCTTTGGCGGCGGCGACCAGGGCTTTGAGGATGGCCTGGCTGTGCTCCTCGACTTGCGCGGGTGGCAGGCGGTCGAGGGTTTGCGGTTCGCGTTGTGGTGCGCTGCCTTTTTGGGCGTTGTAGTTGCCGTAGGCCTTGTAAGCCAGTACGCCCAGCGCGGCGAGGCCGCCGTAGAGGGCGACTTTGCCGCCGACCTTGCGGACCTTTTTATTGCCGAGCAGCAGGCCCATCGCGCCTGCGGCCAATGCGCCGCCACCCGCGCCGGAGAGCAGACCGCCGAGGCCGCTGGAGCCAGACGAGCCACCGAGCAAGCCCCCAAGTCCGCTGGCAGCCGATTTGCTGGAAGCGCCGCCGTCCTTGTTCTGCAGCATTTCCTGCCCGGACTTGAGCAGTTGATCGAGCAATCCACGGGTGTTCATGTTCCGTCTCCAAACAAGGGTTATCCGGATCTAAGGCCCTCAGCCTAGTTCGAAAGTGCCCGGACCCGCCCCGCGAGTGTGCTTCGAGATGTTGCTCGCCACTCAAAAGGGCTCGTTCCGAGCGTTACCCAATGAAAAGGGGCGGGCCTTTCGACCTGCCCCCTTCTCCCCTCCTCTTTAAAACCGCGAAACACTCCGCATCGCATCCACCAGATAGCGCATGGCGATCCGGTCGCTTTCCGATAGCTCTCGATAACGTTCCACCAGTTTCAATTCCTCGGAATTGAGACGGCGTCTTCTGCGCCCGCCGCCCAAGCAAGGGAAGATGCCCAACATTTCGGTGATGCCTTGTATTTTTGCCATGGACGATGTCCTTCTCTATTGAGTCAAGAAACTGCTGAACCTCACATCGCCCTGCCTCTTCGAGCAGCGTCGTGTGCCCCGCCGGCACGAAGGCTTGTATCCGGTCTTGCTCATAGAATAGGAATTAAATCGGCGTTGAAAAGTGGTTTTTAGAGTAATTAATCGAAAAAAGCAGATATGCCCTCTAAATCAGAGGGCCCTGTCAGAAAAATTACAGACATGTCTTGTTTCATTGCCAGATGGCGCAACGCAAACAAGCGTTTTTGCCCGACAATCGAACCGATTAAGCTAGCGGGCATCTGTTTATAGTCCGTTGCGTTTGGCCGAAGGCATGACCGAACCGTAATTTCCGATCCGATACGTGCCAGGAACGGCGCGGGATTGCACACGACAGGTTGTATTTATGCACCGCAGGAATTTGCTCAAAGCGTCCATGGCCATTGCGGCCTATACCGGTCTTTCCGCGTCGGGTCTGTTGGCCGCTCGCGCCTGGGCGGCCAATGGTGGCGCCGCCGATGGCGAGGCCCAGGCTTTCGATTTCGAGGCGTTGAAGCGCCAGGCCAAGCAGCTCGCCGGCAATGCCTATCAGGATACGAAACAGGTGTTGCCGCCAACCCTGGCGACCATGACTCCGCAGAATTTCAACGCGATCCGCTACGACGGCGAGCATTCCTTGTGGAAGGAAAACAAAGGTCAGCTGGACGTGCAGTTTTTCCACGTCGGCATGGGTTTCCGTCAGCCGGTGCGCATGTACAGCGTTGATCCGAAGACGCGCATGGCGCGCGAGGTGCATTTCCGCCCGGCGCTGTTCAATTACGAGAACACTTCGGTCGACACCCAGCAGCTCAAGGGCGATCTGGGTTTTGCCGGCTTCAAACTGTTCAAGGCACCGGAGCTGGATCGGCATGATGTGGTGTCGTTTCTCGGCGCCAGCTATTTCCGTGCGGTCGATGCTACTGGCCAATATGGCCTCTCCGCGCGCGGCCTGGCCATTGATACCTACGCGAAGAAGCGCGAAGAGTTTCCCGACTTCACCAAGTTCTGGTTCGAGACGCCGGACAAGAACGCCACGCGTTTTGTGGTCTACGCCCTGCTCGACTCGCCGAGCGCGACCGGCGCCTATCGCTTCGACATCGATTGCCAGGCCGAGCGCGTGGTGATGGAAATCGACGCGCACATCAACGCACGCACCACTATCGAACAGTTGGGCGTTGCGCCAATGACGAGCATGTTCAGCTGCGGCACCCACGAACGGCGCATGTGCGACACCATTCACCCGCAGATTCACGACTCCGACCGTCTGGCCATGTGGCGCGGCAATGGCGAGTGGATCTGCCGTCCGTTGAACAACCCGGCGACGCTGCAATTCAACGCATTTGCCGACAAGGACCCGAAAGGTTTTGGCCTGGTGCAGACCGACCACGAATTCGCCAACTATCAGGACACCGTCGACTGGTACAGCAAGCGCCCGAGCCTGTGGGTAGAACCGACAACCGCCTGGGGCGAAGGCTCTATTGATCTGCTGGAAATTCCTACAACCGGCGAGACGCTGGATAACATCGTCGCGTTCTGGACGCCGAAGAAACCCGTGGCTGCCGGTGATTCGCTGAACTACGGGTACAAGCTGTACTGGAGCGCCCTGCCACCGGTCGGCACGCCACTGGCACGGGTGCACGCGACGCGTTCGGGCATGGGCGGCTTCACCGAAGGTTGGGCGCCGGGTGAGCATTACCCGCCAGTCTGGGCGCGGCGCTTTGCGGTGGACTTCACCGGTGGCGGCCTTGAGCGCCTGCCACAGGGCACCGGGATCGAGCCGGTGATTACCTGTTCCAACGGCAAGGTGCAGGACTTCAGCGTGCTGGTGCTGGATGACATCAAGGGTTATCGGATCCTGTTCGACTGGTATCCGACCAATGACAGTGTCGAGCCAGTGGAACTGCGCCTGTTCATTCGCACCAACGACCGCACGCTGAGCGAAACCTGGTTGTACCAGTACTTCCCGCCGGCGCCGGACAAGCGTAAATACCCTTGAGGTTCTAAGGCGGCGGTTCTGGCGTCATTCGCGAGCAGGCTCGCTCCCACAGGGGTCCGCATTCCTAATGTGGGAGCGAGCCTGCTCGCGAAGAGGCCCGCCTGGATAACGCAAACTTCTGCCGAATAGAAAAGCCCCGGCCATCACTGGTTCGGGGCTTTTGCTTTCCAGCCTTCAATCAATCGCGCAAATCCGATTCATGAATCGGCTGATCCCGATGGGTCGCGCGCTGATACTGCGCGGGCCACACTGCTTTGCGTCCGCCCAGATCATCGTCGGCATGCAGCGGCCAGTACGGATCGCGCAGCAGCTCTCGGGCGAGGAAAATGATATCGGCCTGACAGGTGCGCAGAATGTGCTCAGCCTGGGCAGGCTCGGTAATCATTCCGACAGTACCGGTGGCGATGCCTGACTCTTTGCGTACCCGCTCGGCAAAGCGCGTCTGATAACCCGGCCCGACCGGAATTTCCGCGTTTGCAGCTGTCCCTCCTGAAGACACGTCAATGAGATCGGCGCCCAGCGTGTGAAGGCGACGCGCCAGTTCCACGGTCTCATCCGGATTCCAGCCGTCTTCGACCCAATCAGTCGCCGAGACGCGGACAAACACCGGCAATTCCTCTGGCCATACCGCCCTCACCGCTTCAGTGACTTGCAGCACCAGACGGATACGATTCTCGAACGAACCACCGTACTGATCGCGGCGTTGATTGCTCAGCGGCGAGAGAAACTGATGCAGCAGATAGCCATGCGCGGCATGCACCTCGACCACGCTGAACCCCGCCGTCAGCGCGCGCTTGGCCGCGTCGACAAAGGCCTGGATCACTTCGGCGATCTGCCCCTCATCCAGCTGCTTCGGTTGAGTGTGTTGCGGATCGAAAGCAATCGGCGATGGCCCGACCGGGGTCCAGCCGCCATCCTCGGGTTTGACGCTGCCATGCTTGCCGATCCACGGCCGGTGGGTGCTGGCCTTGCGCCCGGCGTGGGCCAGCTGAATGCCGGCGACCGCGCCCTGGGCGGTGATGAAACGAGTGATGCGTTGCAGCGGTTCGATCTGTTCGTCGTTCCAGAGGCCAAGGTCTTCGGCGGTGATGCGCCCGTCGGCGGTCACCGCCGTGGCTTCGGTGAAAACCAGACCGGCACCGCCCACCGCGCGGCTGCCCAGGTGCACCAGGTGCCAGTCGTTGGCCAGGCCGTCGACGCTGGAGTACTGGCACATCGGCGACACGGCGATGCGGTTGGGCAGGGTCAGTTGGCGCAGGGTAAAGGGTTCAAGCAGCAGACTCATGGGGCACCTCTCGAATCAGTGGGCAGGCTCCAGGGTTCTGTTTGAAAAGTCGACGAGTGACAGAAAAAGGGTACAGCGCCCGCCCCCGCGGGCAAGAATTCGACAAGACGTCACAAGGCCAATCAAGCAGTGCTTAGAGCCTAGTCGACAACCGGGGATGAGGGAGGGTTCAGAGTAATTCAGTGTGTGAAAGGACGCTTTCGCGAGCAGGCTCGCTCCCACAACGCAGCACCGTACCTGTGGGAGCGAGCCTGCTCGCGAATGGCTTAACGCGGTTCGATATGAGCAATCATCAACTGCACAGTCTCGTTGCCACGAAACTCGTTGACGTCGAGCTTGTAAGCCAGTTCAACCCATTGAATCGTCGGGTTCGGCCACACATCGCGATCAATGCCAAACGCGATGCCATCGAGCTTCACCGAACCGCATTCGCTTTTCAGCACCACTTTCAAATGCCGTTCGCCAACCACGCGCTGCTCGACCAACTGGAACACGCCATGAAACAGCGGCTCCGGAAAGTGCTGACCCCATGGCCCGGCGTGGCGCAAGGCGCGGGCCAGTTCGAGGTGGAACTCTTCGACGGCCAGCGTGCCGTCCGACAACATTCGCCCAGTGAGGTCTTCTTCGCGAAGTTGCCTACGTACTTCAGCGTCGAATGCCTCGGCGAACAGCGGAAAATTCTCCTGCGGCAAGGTCAGACCAGCGGCCATCGCGTGGCCACCGTACTTGGCGATCAGGTTCGGATGCTGCGCCGCGACCACGCTCAGCGCATCGCGAATATGGAAACCCTGCACCGAGCGACCGGAGCCCTTGAGCAGACCATCACCGGCATCGGCGAAAGCAATGGTCGGGCGGAAATAGCGCTCTTTCATCCGCGAGGCGAGGATGCCGATCACACCCTGATGCCACTCCGGATCGAACAGGCACAGACCGAACGGCATCGACTCGACCGGCAGATCCTTGAGCTGCGCCAGCGCTTCACGCTGCATGCCCTGCTCGATGGATTTGCGATCCTGGTTCATGCCGTCCAGTTGCGCAGCCATTTCCCGCGCCAGATTGGCGTCGGCGGTGAGCAGGCATTCGATGCCCAGGCTCATGTCGTCCAGACGCCCGGCGGCGTTCAGGCGAGGGCCGACAATAAAACCCAGGTCGGTGGAAGTGATCCGCGCAGCCTCTCGCTTGGCGACTTCGAGAATCGCCTTGATCCCCGGCCGCGCCCGGCCGGCACGAATCCGCTCCAGCCCTTGATGCACGAGAATGCGGTTGTTGGCATCCAGCGGCACCACGTCGGCGACGCTGCCCAGCGCCACCAGATCGAGCAGTTCGCCGATGTTCGGTTGCGGTTTGCTCTCGTACCAGCCAAGGCTGCGCAGGCGTGCGCGCAAGGCCATCAACACATAAAAAATCACCCCGACGCCGGCCAGCGCTTTGCTCGGAAATTCGCAGCCCGGCTGGTTCGGATTGACCAGCGCATCGGCCTGCGGCAGTTCATCGCCGGGCAAGTGGTGGTCGGTGATCAAAACCTTCAGTCCGGCACGCTTGGCCGCCGCGACGCCTTCGACGCTGGAGATGCCATTGTCGACTGTGATCAATAACTGCGGTTCACGGGTCAGCGCGACTTCGACGATTTCCGGCGTCAGGCCATAGCCGTATTCGAAACGGTTGGGCACCAGGTAATCGACATGCGCCGCGCCCAGCAGGCGCAGGCCGAGCACACCGACGGTGCTGGCGGTGGCGCCGTCCGCGTCGAAGTCGCCAACAATGAGAATGCGCTGACGCTGCTCCAGAGCCGTCACTAGCAGGTCGACCGCCGCATCAATGCCTTTGAGCTGCTGGAACGGGATCAAGCGCGCCAGACTTTTGTCCAGCTCCGCTTCCGATTGCACGCCCCGCGCCGCGTACAGGCGGGTCAGCAGTGGCGGTAGATCACCGAGGAAAGGCAGCGTGGCAGGCAGTTGACGAGGTTCGATACGCATGGGGCGACGGAGGCTTCTCTTTGATTCGTGGGAAATATCAGCGGTGTCGCGACCTCAGCCGCGCTCACCTTGCAGCCATTGCAACTGGACTTCGTGCTGACCGCGATCGTCGGTGACGAAGATCGTGCCTTCGCTGATCATCACGTCCCACTTGATGACGCGCGGCATGTCCTTGGCCAGGGTCTCCAGCACTTCCTGCGGGACGGCGGCGATGTTGACGTTTTTCAGGTTCTTGATCGCCGGGATCACCTTGGTTTCCCACACACGCAGGCTGCCGTAGGCCAGCAGGCTGGTGCGTTCGGTGCGGCGCGAGCACCAGGTCAGGCGATCGGCATCCGGCTGGCCGACTTCGATCCAGTGCAGGACACGGTCGTCCAGGCTCTTTTCCCACAAGGCCGGTTCATCCACGTCTGACAGACCACGGCCGAACGACAGCTGCTCGTTGTACCAGAGCGCGTAGGCCAGCAGCCGCACAGTCATGCGTTCTTCGGTCTCCGAAGGATGACGGGCGATGGTCTGCTTGACGCTCTCGTAGACGCTGCGGTCGAGGTCGGTGAGGTTCAGTTCGAATTTGTAGGTTGTGGACGGCTGGGCCATGAACGGGCTTCTTGATACGAGGAAAGTCGGCAAGTCTAACCGATGCCACAGGCAATCATCGAATTGATGGCGATCGAGCTGCGGCGTCTGACAGCCGGCTATGTTAAAACCCTGTATCCGTTCAGCCTTGTCCTACAGGATTTCGCATGCCGTTCACCAGCAAACCGCTCTCGGGTCTGAAAGTCATTGAATTGGGTACGCTGATCGCCGGGCCGTTTGCCTCGCGCATTTGCGGCGAATTCGGCGCCGAAGTGATCAAGATCGAGTCGCCGGACGGCGGCGATCCCCTGCGCAAGTGGCGCAAATTGTACGAAGGCACCTCGTTGTGGTGGTTCGTCCAGGCGCGCAACAAGAAGTCGCTGACCCTCAATCTGAAACACCCCGACGGTTTGGCGATCCTGAAACAGCTGCTGGGCGAGGCCGACATCCTCATCGAGAATTTCCGCCCCGGCGTCCTGGAAAAACTCGGTCTGAGCTGGGAAACCCTGCACGCCCTGAACCCGAAACTGGTGATGGTGCGCCTGTCCGGTTTCGGTCAGACCGGGCCGATGAAGGACCAGCCAGGTTTCGGTGCGGTCGGCGAATCCATGGGCGGCCTGCGGTACATCACCGGTTTCGAAGATCGGCCACCGGTGCGTACCGGCATTTCCATCGGTGATTCGATTGCCGCGCTGTGGGGCGTGATCGGTGCGTTGATGGCGCTGCGTCATCGCGAGGTCAATGGCGGACTGGGCCAAGTGGTCGACGTTGCGCTGTATGAAGCTATCTTCGCGATGATGGAAAGCATGGTGCCGGAGTTCGACGTGTTCGGTTTCATCCGCGAGCGCAGCGGCAACATCATGCCGGGCATCACGCCCTCTTCGATCCACACCAGCGCCGACGGCAAGCATGTGCAGATCGGTGCCAATGGTGATGCGATCTTCAAACGCTTCATGCTCGTGATTGGCCGCGAAGATCTTGCCAACGACCCACTGCTGGCCAGTAATGACGGGCGTGACAGTCGCCGGGACGAGTTGTATGGCGTGATTGATCGCTGGGTCAATTCCTTACCACTGCAGACTGTTCTCGACTTGCTCAATCAGGCCGACGTACCGGTCAGCCGGATCTTCAGCGCCGAGGACATGTTCAACGATCCGCAATATCTGGCGCGAGAGATGTTCCTGCACGCCAAGCTGCCGGACGGCAAGGACTTCAAGATGCCCGGCATCGTGCCGAAACTTTCCGAAACCCCAGGTTCATCCGAATGGGTCGGGCCGCAGTTGGGCGAACACAATGCGCAGGTGCTTGGCGATCTGGGCTACGACGCGGCGCAAATCGCTCGGCTGCGCGAAGACGGGGCCATCTGAGCAGCGCCGGGCGCTTCGGTTTTTCAAGCAACAAGCCGCGCACTGGGCAAACGCCGGGCAAAAGAAACCCCGAGAAGTGGGGAGACGACTCGGGGTTAAACGGGGTCTGCTTCGAGACCCGTAGCAGCAAGCGACAAGCACCGGAGCACAATGCTTGATCCTGCTGTTATGGGGTCTGACTGACAGGGATGCAGGAAGGTTCCCACAAAAAATATTTCATCTTTACAGGGCCGGACGCTTGTCCAGAGCTGCATTGCGCAACGCCGCAATCACGCAGGGTTCCAACCGCCCTTCGGCGATCATCACGTCACGGTGCAGGCCGTCCACCACGTCGGTCAGCAAGCGCTTGTCGCTCAACTGGGCCTGATTGAATTCGCGTTCCACCACAATGGCGCCGCTGCTGTTCTTCAGCGTCACCAGACATTCACCATGGCTGCCGCGAGGGGTCAGCGTCACCTGATACGGGCTCAGAGCCTCACCGAGCAATAGACTGATACTTTCCATCTCGATCTCCACTCAATAGTCCGAAAACACAGTGCCTGGGGCGTGTTCACATTAAATGACCACCGGCCCGAGAAGAAAGTTCTGCCTGTCGCGTCCCGACCTTGCGGGTCCGCGTCTGACAGAGCATGCACGGCGAAGATGACAGAAAAATATTCGCCGGTTTCAGGCCTCGATGAGCTCCTGCGGGGTGATCAGATAACTGTCCAGCAGACCTCTCATCAACACCGCCGAAACCGGCGTTTGCAGCCGTCCCAGCAGGCGCAGGCGTTGCTGGCGGAGCAGCGGCTCCAGATCACTCATCAAACTCTGCGCGACCGAGCCCAGCAGAATCAGGGCACGCGCCTCATGGTGCGCCGCCAGGTGATGAATCAAAGCCAGCCCATCGCCACCCTTGAGCTGCGGATCGCAGATGGCGATATCGACCGCGCCGCGATGCCCCAGTGAACTCAAGGCTGACGCCAGCGAAGGCGCGGTCAATACATCGTAGATGCCGATGGCATTGAGCATTTGATGCAATGCCATCAGCTGGAACGGGTTGGGTTCAAGAATCAGGACTTTAAGCGAGCGCATGGGCGACCTCTGGAGCGATCATCGCGGACTCTCACCGCAGTTGTCGTTCACTCTAGGGCAGGCGTCTTAAGCCTCCCATCAGAAAAGTAGCCGCGTCTTGCAGGACATTTCCCTTCTTTACTGCAGACAGCGACACCCGCTCTCGGTCCTGCGCTGAGTGATATCGGTCCAGCCACCCAACAGGCCGCGCAATTTACCGTCACCGCTGTAAAACGGCACGGTCCACTGATAAACCTCGCGAGACCCGCCCTTGAACAGCAGCTGTCGTTTGCTGAAGCGCGACTTGCGGGTCTGCAACTGGGCGATGAATTCATCGTGGAGCATGCGCGCGGTGGTTTCCGGAAACGCATCGACTTCGATCAGCAGGCGCCCCTGCATCTGGTCCAAGCGCACCGACAGCGCTTCCTCGTAACTGCGATTGCAGATGATCAACCGCCCGTGCAGATCACGGACAAACACCGGATCCGGCATCGAATCGATCAGGGCGTGCTGAAAGGCCAGTTGATCGCCCAACTCCTTTTCCGCCGCGCAGCGCAACTTGATCACGGCCGCTAGGCGTCTGTTCCACACCAGCGACAGCATTCCGAAAACGCCGATTACCCCCATCGCCCAACATGCCCACTCGACCAGCCGTTCCCAGACGGAGGGCACGGGCGGCGGCGAAACGCCTGCCAGCCACTTGAGACGCATCGCCCGCAACTCCGCCGCAGGGAACGCTTCCAGCGCCTTGTTGAGAATGCTCAGTAGTTGCGGCATGCCTTTTCGTACAGCCAGATGATCGGCTTCCCACTTGCCCTCTACCAGGGCACCGACCTTGAGCATGCCTAACGGATAGAGCTGCGCGCCGATTTCGTTTTCGATGGTTGCGTAGGCTTCACCGCTCTCGACCAGCGCCCGCGCTTCGGCGTAGGTTTTCACCGAGCGTATTTCAATCGACGGATAATCGCGGCGAATCGCATCCTCCAGGGCATGACGGGCGGGCAGCACCAGAACGCGCTTGGCCAGTTGCTCGAAAGACTCCACCCGCGGGGTATTGGCATGTCCGACAAAAACCCAGCCTGCCCCTCCAAAAGCATGACTGAAATCGAGAAACGCCTTGCGATCATCACTCATGGCCAAGGTCGTACTGATGTCCGCGACTCCGCTTTGCAGGCGATCGAGCATATGGTCGGTAGAGAACGATTCCTGGTGCTCGAATTGCAGGCCGGTCATTGCGCTGACGCGCTTGAGCACATCGTTGTTCAGACCGCTCCACTGGCCATGTTCGTCCTGAAACAGGTACAACGGATATTGCACCGATGCCACCGTCACTCTGGGGTTGTCACGTATCCATTGCTGCTCGTGCGCATCCAGCTCGATAGCCTGGACACTGGCTGACGCATTGGCCTGATCGAGTGCCATTTGCGCTGCCATGCCGCTGTGTGTCCACCCCAGCACCACCAACAAAAACAACCAGCCCAGTGCCGGTTTCAAACCTCTGTAAAACAGCATTGCCATTTCCTTCGTGATCGACTCACCCGTCCTTCGTGGGTGAAAACCCGAGCAGTGTGGCAGCAGAAACAAAAAAGCCCGTCAGGAGACGGGCTTCAAAATGTGACAGCTTTTACTGGCTTAGAGTGGCTTGCCGCGGTTGCCATGCTGGCTGACAAAGGCTTGCACGGCTTTCAGGTCGTTTGGCAGAACCGTGCATCGCTCGTTTCGCTCAAACAAATCAGAAAGATGTGCAGGTAGTTCGAGCGCTTTTCCTACACCCGCTTTCTCCACTGCCTCAGGAAACTTGACCGGATGGGCAGTACCCAGAATGACCATCGGGATATCCAGGCTGCGACGGCATTCGCGCGCGGCTTTCACACCGATGGCAGTGTGCGGGTCGAGCACCTCACCGGTTTGCTCGTAGACGTCGGCGATGGTTTCGCAGGTCTGCGCATCGTCCACCGCCAGGGAATCGAACAGCTTGCGTGCTTCGGCCCAGCGCTCTTGCTCGACGCTGAAACTGCCGTCCTTTTTGAACGAGTCCATCAGGCCGGCAATCGCCGCACCGTTACGCCCGTGCAGGTCGAACAGCAGGCGCTCGAAGTTCGACGACACCATGATGTCCATCGACGGCGACAGCGTTGCGTGCAGGGTTTCCTTGACGTACTGGTTGCCGCTCATGAAGCGGTGCAGGATGTCGTTGCGGTTGGTCGCGACGATCAACTGGTTGATCGGCAGGCCCATGTTGCGCGCCAGGTAACCGGCGAAGATGTCGCCGAAGTTACCGGTAGGTACCGAGAACGACACCGAACGCGCCGGACCGCCCAACTGCAGGGACGCATGGAAGTAGTAAACGATCTGGGCCATGATCCGCGCCCAGTTGATCGAGTTCACCGCCACCAGACGCGTGCCTTTGAGGAAGCTCTGGTCGGCGAAGCTGTTCTTGACCATTTCCTGGCAGTCATCGAAGTTGCCTTCGATGGCGATGTTGTGGATGTTTTCGCCGAAGATCGTTGTCATCTGCCGACGCTGCACTTCCGATACGCGCTGATGCGGGTGCAAGATGAAAATGTCGACGTTTTCGCAGTGCTTGCAGCCTTCGATGGCCGCAGAACCGGTGTCACCAGAGGTGGCACCGACAATCACCACGCGCTCGCCGCGCTTTTCCAGCACGTAATCGAGCAGACGACCGAGCAGTTGCAGGGCGAAGTCCTTGAACGCCAGGGTCGGGCCGTGGAACAGCTCAAGCACCCATTCATTACCGTTCAACTGACGCAGTGGCGCCACGGCGCTGTGGGCGAACACGCCGTAGGTTTCTTCGAGAATCTTCTTGAAATCGGCATCCGGAATGCTGCCGGTGACGAACGGACGCATCACCCGGAAGGCCAGTTCGTGATACGGCAGGCCGGCCCAGGAAGCGATTTCTTCCTGAGTGAAACGTGGCAGGTTTTCCGGGACGTACAGACCGCCATCGGTCGCCAGACCGGCCAGCAGGACCTCTTCGAAATTCAGGGCCGGGGCCTGCCCGCGAGTACTGATATATCGCATTTTTTTCAAACCTTCGGTTTGAGCTGCAAGCTGCAAGCTGCAAGTCGCAAGTAAAAGCCAGACTGCTTCTCTCTTGCCACTTGCCGCTCGAAGCTTGCCGCTGCTTTTTAGTTCAAATGTTCGACACGGATCCGTACAACCGGGCCGTCAACGCCAGCCAGTGCTTCCAGCGCGGTGATCGCATCGTTGATGCGCTGCTCGACCACGCGGTGGGTCAGCAGGATCATCGGCACCAGGCCGTCATGCTCTTCGACTTCCTTCTGCATGATCGATTCGATATTGATGCCGCGCTCCGACAGGATGCTCGCCACCTGCGCCAGAACGCCCGGATGATCCTTGGCGTGAATGCGCAGGTAGTAAGCGCTTTCGCAGGCTTCGATCGGCAGGATCGGATGGGCCGACAGCGAGTCCGGCTGGAAGGCCAGGTGCGGCACACGGTTTTCCGGGTCGGAAGTCATCGCGCGAACCACGTCGACCAGATCGGCGATCACCGACGAAGCGGTCGGCTCCATGCCAGCGCCGGCACCGTAGAACAGCGTCGAACCGGCGGCGTCGCCGTTGACCATCACTGCGTTCATCACGCCGTTGACGTTGGCGATCAGGCGATCGGCCGGAATCAGCGTCGGGTGCACGCGCAACTCGATGCCGGCGTCAGTGCTGCGCGCCACGCCGAGGTGCTTGATGCGATAGCCCAGCGCCTCGGCGTAGTTGACGTCGGCGGTGGTCAGTTTGGTGATGCCTTCGGTGTAAGCCTTGTCGAATTGCAGCGGAATACCGAAGGCGATAGACGCCAGAATGGTCAGCTTGTGCGCGGCATCGATGCCTTCGACGTCGAAGGTCGGGTCGGCTTCGGCGTAACCCAGCGCTTGCGCTTCGGCGAGTACGTCTTCAAACGTACGGCCCTTCTCGCGCATTTCGGTGAGGATGAAGTTGCCGGTACCGTTGATGATCCCGGCAACCCAGTTGATGCGGTTGGCGGACAGGCCTTCGCGGATCGCCTTGATCACCGGAATGCCACCGGCCACCGCTGCTTCGAATGCCACGATCACGCCTTTCTCGCGTGCCTTGGCGAAAATCTCATTACCGTGAACGGCTATCAGCGCCTTGTTCGCGGTGACCACATGCTTGCCATTCTCGATGGCCTTGAGTACCAGCTCGCGGGCAACGGTGTAGCCGCCCATCAGCTCTATGACGATGTCGATCTCAGGGTTCGTGGCCACTTCGAAGACATCGTTGGTAATCGCAATACCGGTCGTCTGGAACTGAGGCTTTGGCGTGCGCGTGGCAATTTGTGCCACTTCGATTCCACGCCCGGCACGACGAGCAATTTCCTCGGCGTTGCGCTGAAGTACGTTGAAGGTACCGCCACCGACGGTCCCTAACCCACAGATGCCTACTTTGACCGGATTCACTGTGAACTCCCCATGAAACGGCCGACACAGGGTCGGCCGGAAAACAACCGCGTGCTCGCGGCTCTCTGTTGATGGCCCGGCGCTGTTGCCGCCGGACCACGATCGTCAACGGTTGCCCGTGACGATGCGAATTACTTCGCGCCCAGCGCCAGTTTGGCGACTTGTGGCGCCGGCTGGTAGCCCGGAATGACCTGGCCGTCGGCCAAAACGATGGCCGGTGTACCGTTCACGCCGATCGACTGACCGAGGGCGAATTGCTTGGAAACCGGGTTATCGCACTTGGCGGCCTTGATTTCCTTGCCATCGACCATTTTGTCCATGGCGGCTTTCTTGTCTTTCGAGCACCACACTGCTTGCAGCTGCTCGTCACCCGGCGAATTCAGGCCCTGGCGCGGGAACGCCACGTAGCGCACTTCAATGCCGCGCTTGTTCAGCTCCGGCACTTCGGCGTGCAGTTTATGGCAGTACGGACAGGTGGTGTCGGTGAACACGGTGATATGCGATTTGGTCTCGCCCACGGCCGGGTAGACCACGGTTTCGGCCACCGGGATGGCATTGATCAGTTTGGAAATGCCCAGGCGTTCGGTCTTCTCGGTCAGGTTGACCGGTTTGCCATTCGCCAGCTGATACAGGTTGCCCTGCACGATGTACTGGCCATCGGCGCTGGCGTACAGCACGCGGCTGCCTTTGAGTTTGACTTCGTACATGCCAGGCAATGGGCTGGCACTGATGCTCTCGACCGGAACCTCGAGTTCGAGTTTTTCCAGGCTTTGACGAATGGCTTTGTCAGCCGCGTCGTCAGCGACGGCAAAGGTGCTCACCAACGCAATGGCGGCGGCGGCGAAAATCTGGGTCAGACGCATGAGTACTCCTGAGGGCGGGCCAATGAAACGGTCAGAACGCCCGTGCGAAACACCGGGTCATAACCGTCCATCGTGCAAACCGGCAAAGCCTAACACATAAGGTCACGAGGGCCGAATGCGCCTGTCGCCACACACTCATGTGCCACTGACCCACAACCACATGTGGCGGACACACATTATTGTGGCGAGGGGATTTATCCCCGCTGGGTTGCGAAGCAGCCCTAAGCCATCCACCGCGATCTTTCACTCAAAATCGAGCCAGCCGGGTTTGCGACTGCTGCGCAGCCGAACGGGGATAAATCCCCTCGCCACAGGTCAGTGTTTCAACATTATGGGATGTGTCAGCCGCGTGGGTGGTGCTTGGCATGCAAGTCCTGCAAGCGGGCGCGGGCGACATGGGTATAGATCTGCGTCGTAGACAGGTCGCTGTGCCCGAGCAGCATCTGCACCACGCGCAAGTCCGCGCCATGGTTGAGCAGGTGTGTGGCGAACGCGTGGCGCAAGGTGTGCGGCGACAGCGACTTGCTGATCCCGGCGACCTTGGCCTGATGCTTGATGCGATGCCAGAACGTCTGCCGGGTCATCTGCTCGCCGCGCTGGCTGGGGAACAGCACATCGCTGGGGCGGCCACCGAGCAACTCGCCACGACCATCACGCATATAACGCTCGACCCACACAATCGCCTCCTCGCCCATCGGCACCAGACGCTCCTTGCTGCCCTTGCCCATCACCCGCAATACGCCTTGGCGCAGGTTGACCTGCTCCAGCGTCAGGCTGATCAGTTCGGTCACGCGCAGGCCACAGGCATACAGCACTTCCAGCATCGCGCGGTCGCGCTGGCCGATGGCTTCGCTCAGATCCGGCGCCTTGAGCAGTGCTTCGACATCGGCTTCCGACAGCGACTTGGGCAACGGCCGCCCCAGTTGCGGCATGTCGACGCGCAACGTCGGGTCGACGCTGATCAGTTTTTCCCGCAACAGATAGCGATAAAAGCCACGCACCCCGGAGAGAAATCTCGCGGTGGAGCGCGGCTTGTAGTTTTGCTCCAGCCGCCACGCCAGATGATCGAGGATCAATTCGCGGCCGGCATTGATCAGCTCGAGATTTTTCTCCTGCAACCAGCCGTTGAACAGCGCGAGGTCACTGCGATAGGCGTCGCGGGTATTGTCGGACAGGCCTTTCTCCAGCCATAAAGCGTCGAGAAATTGATCAATCAGCGGATGGTCGATGGCAGGCATGGGTGCTCGGGGCAGGCAGTTTTTAACACTGCGCGCAAATAGACAGTGAACGACGGGAATGGCCGCTAGTCTTTCATAGCCAGCCAGATCAAGGAACAGGGAGCATCAATGAACGAGCAGCAAATTCTCTTGGCATTTGGCGGGATCGGCGCGGCGGCGCTGGGTTGTCAGTGGCTGGCATGGCGCCTGAAGCTGCCGGCCATTCTGTTTCTGCTGCTGACCGGCATTTTGGCCGGCCCGCTGCTGGGTTGGCTCGACCCGCAGGAAATGTTCGGCCCGCTGCTGATGCCACTGGTGTCGCTGGCAGTGGCGCTGATTCTGTTCGAAGGCAGCCTGACCCTGCACCTGTCGGAATGGAAAGAGATCGGCAGCGTCGTTCATCGACTGGTGACCCTCGGTGCGATTTCGACCTGGATCGTCATCGCGGTCGCCACGCACTTTCTGCTGGGCTTCGACTGGATGCTGGCGATTCTGTTTGGCAGCCTGACGCTGGTCACCGGTCCGACCGTAATCGTGCCGATGCTGCGGGTGGTGCGGCCAAAAGCCTCGATCGCCAACATCCTGCGCTGGGAAGGCATCGTCATCGATCCGATCGGCGCTCTGCTCGCGGTGGTGGTATACAGCTTCATCATCGCCAGCGCTGAAGGCCATGGCCTCAAGCAAAGTCTCTTCACCTTCGGCGGGGTGATTCTCTGCGGCGCCGTGTTTGGTGTCGTCGGGGGTTGGCTGCTGGGGACGGTGATCCGACGTCAGTGGCTGCCGGAATACTTGCATAACCTGGCCTCGCTGGCAGCCGTGCTGGCGATCTTCATCGGTGCCAACCAGGTGATGCATGAGTCCGGCCTGCTGGCGGTGACGCTGATGGGCATGTGGCTGGCCAACATGAAAGGCGTGGACGTGCGGCACATCCTGCACTTCAAGGAAAACCTCAGCGTGTTGCTGATTTCCGGGCTGTTCATCCTGCTCGCGGCGCGCCTGGATCTGAACGCTTTGCTTGGTCTGGGACCGTTGGTGTTGATTCTGCTGCTGGTGATCCAGCTGATCGCCCGTCCGTTGAATGTTTTGCTTAGCACCGCCGGTTCCAGTCTCAGCTGGCGCGAACGGGCGTTGCTGTGCTGGATCGCGCCGCGCGGAATCGTCGCTGCGGCTGTCTCGGCGATTTTCGCGATTCGCCTGGATGAATCCGGACATGAAGGCGCCCTGCTCCTGGTGCCGCTGACCTTTGCGGTAATCATCGGCACCGTGGTTTTGCAAAGCGCAACGGCGCGACCGCTGGCACGGCTGCTAAAGGTCGCTGAACCGGCGCCGAGCGGTTTTCTGATCGTTGGTGCCAATGGCCCGGCCCGTGAATTGGGCAAGTCGCTGCAACAGCTGGGCAGTCGCGTGCTGCTGACCGATTCGAGCTGGGAGAATATCCGCGCGGCACGCATGGAAGGCTTGCCGACCTATTTCGGCAACCCGGCGTCGCAGCATGCCGACGCGCATCTGGACCTGGTGGGGTTGGGGCATTTGCTGGCACTGTCACCGTCGGGCGAGCTGAACACATTGGCGGCGATGCGCTTTCGTCATGACTTCGGTCATCAGCGCCTGTTCGGTCTGGCGAGCGGCCATGAAAGCCGCCGCAGCGACAAGCACCGCGCAAGCCTGGAACACCGGGGCAATCAATTGGGCAGTGAGGCACTGACCTATTCGAAACTGGCCGGCCAGATGGGCCAGGGAGCGGAGCTTTACAGCACGACATTGACGGACGGCTTCGGCTGGGAGGATTACCAAGCGCTGCACGGCAATCGCGCGACGCTGCTGTTCATGCGTGATGACAGCGGCTGGGTGCATGTGGTGACACCGGAAACGGCGTTGAAACCGGGGGCTGGGTGGACGTTGCTGGCGTTGATTCAACCGCAAGGTTCCAGCGCCTGATGGATCGATTCGCGAGCAGGCCCCACATTCGGACTTCTGTGGGAGCGAGCCTGCTCGCGAAGGCCGCGACTCGGTCACAGATAGACTGAAGATCCTTGCAGCACAAATCCCGGGCAACAAAAAAGCAGCCCGTAGGCTGCTTTTTTCTGCATCGGAAGCTGGGCTTAAGCCAGTTTTTCCTTGATGCGTGCTGCTTTACCCGACAGGTCGCGCAGGTAGTACAGCTTGGCTTTACGTACGTCACCGCGACGTTTAACAGCCATGCTGTCGATCTGCGGGGAGTAGGTCTGGAAAGTACGTTCTACGCCAACACCGTTGGAGATTTTACGAACGGTGAACGCACTGTTCACGCCGCGGTTACGCTTGGCGATTACAACGCCTTCGAACGCTTGCAGACGGGAACGATCGCCTTCCTTCACTTTCACCTGAACGACAATAGTGTCGCCTGGGGCGAAGGTAGGGATTTCTTTGGTCATCTGCTCTGCTTCGAGTGCAAGGATGATTTTGTTGGTCATGCTGTGCTCCTAAGGTAAATCGTTCGATCTACCATCGATACGTTGTTAACTATCGTCCCGCTCGCGGATGTATTCCTCGAGCAGCTTCTTCTCTTCTCCAGAAAGCGAGCGGCTTTCCAGAAGATCGGCGCGTCGTTCATAGGTCCGACCAAGGGACTGCTGTAAACGCCAACGCCGGATATGCGCGTGATTGCCACTCAGCAACACGTCGGGAACACGCTGATCCGCATACACCTCCGGTCGGGTGTAGTGCGGGCAATCCAGCAGACCATCCGTAAAGGAATCTTCCTCAGCGGAATCCGCATGCCCTAAAGCTCCAGGCAGCAGTCGTGTAACCGCATCGATCAGGACCATGGCCGGCAGCTCGCCGCCAGACAGTACATAGTCGCCAATCGACCACTCTTCATCGACATGAGCCTCAATAAAGCGCTCGTCAATGCCTTCGTAGCGGCCGGCAATCAGGATCAATGCATCCGATTGTGCCAGCTCGCGTACCGCCGACTGAGTCAGTTGACGGCCTTGGGGGGACAGGTAAATCACCTTCGCCGCCTCCCCGGCTGCTGCCTTGGCCTGAGCCAGCGCATCTTCCAGGGGCTTGATCTTCATCACCATGCCCGGACCACCGCCAAACGGGCGATCGTCCACAGTGTGATGCCGATCCGTCGTGTAATCTCGCGGATTCCAACAGGTCAGGTGCAAGAGCCCCTGTTTGACCGCACGACTGGTGATGCCGTAATCGCCAATGGCGGAAAACATCTCGGGAAACAAACTGATCACTTCTACGCGCAAGTTAGCCACGTTCAGAAGTCCGCGTCCCAATCCACCTTCATCTCGCCCGCTTCCAGGTCGACGGCCAACACGCATTGCTCCGTATAGGGCAACAGGCGTTCGCGATCATCCAGGCTGCCAGCGCAAGGCTTGACGACCATTACATCATTGGCGCCGGTTTCCAGAAGATGATCGATTTTCCCGAGCAGTTGCCCAAGGGTGTCGATGACCTTCAGACCTTCCAGCTGGTACCAGTAGTACTCGCCTTCGGTCAATTCAGCGAACAGGTTGCGCGGCACGCAGATCTCATAACCGGCCAGAAGACGAGCTTCTTCACGATCATCGAGACCCTTGAGCTTGGCGACCAGGAACTTGTCGCTCCCGCGTCCACTGACCAGCTCGACCTGTTTGACATTGCCTTCGCGCTTGAGCGTCCAGGTTTTGTACTGCAACAGGTTTTCAGTCGGATCAGTAAAGGAATAAACCTTCACTTCGCCGCGAACGCCATGAACAGAATAAATTTTGCCAATAACGATCAAATCATCGGCAGGGGCTGGCGTCGCGTTCATATTGCTCAGGCCGCAGCCTTGGCAGATTCCTTCAACAACTGAGCAACGCGCTCAGAAGGTTGTGCACCAACGCTCAGCCAGTAGGCAACGCGCTCTTGGTTCACGGACAGACGGATTTCCTGACCACGGGCAACAGGGTTGAAGAAACCAACCTGTTCTTTGTGGGAGCCGTCACGCGGGTTACGCGAGTCGGTTACGGTCAGGTGGTAAAACGGGCGCTTTTTGGAGCCGCCAAGGGCAAGACGGATTGTTAGCATGTGAACATCGTTCCTGTAGTCGGTGCTGCAAATCTAAATGCACAGCGGGCATGGGTGCCCGAAAGGCCGCATATTCTAAGGAATATCCGGACTTTTGCAAATGACTTTTTCCGGCGCCCATGGCATGCCGTGCAGATTTGCATAGAGAGCCGTCGATAAAAACGGCCAGTCAGCTCCCGCCGAGTGCGGGTTTGCTGTTGATCCTGCGTCCTTGCAGGGTCTGCGCCGGTGCGACGACCGGCGAAGTCTTTACATTTTCGGCATGCCGCCGCCGGGCAACATACCGCCCATGCCGCGCATCATTTTTGCCATACCGCCCTTGGCGGTGAATTTCTTCATCATCTTCTGCATCTGCTTGTGCTGCTTGATCAAGCGGCCGATGTCCTGCACCTGCGTGCCGGAACCCATGGCGATCCGGCGCTTGCGCGAACCGCTGATCAGCTCAGGGTCGCGGCGCTCGGCCGGGGTCATGGAATTGATGATGGCTTCCATCTGCTTGAACTGCTTCTCTGCGGCGTTCTGGGCATTGCCCATCTGCGACAGGTTGACGCCGCCGATGCTCGGCAGTTTGTCCATGAGCCCGCCGAGGCCGCCCATGTTCTTCATCTGTTGCAGCTGATCGCGGAAGTCTTCGAGGTCGAAGCCCTTGCCCTTCTTCAGCTTCTTGGCCAGTTTGTCGGCCTTGTCCTTGTCCAGCGTCGCTTCGGCCTGCTCGATCAGGCTGAGCACGTCGCCCATGCCGAGGATCCGCGAGGCGATACGCTCAGGGTGGAACGGATCGAGCGCTTCGCTCTTCTCGCCCATACCGATGAACTTGATCGGCTTGCCGGTGATGGCGCGCACCGACAGCGCGGCACCGCCACGGGCGTCGCCGTCGACCTTGGTCAGGATCACACCGGTCAGCGGCAGCGCATCGCCGAACGCCTTGGCCGTGTTGGCGGCGTCCTGACCGGTCATGGCGTCGACCACGAACAGGGTTTCGACCGGGTTGATCGCGGCGTGCAGCGCCTTGATCTCGCCCATCATCTCTTCGTCGATGTGCAGACGACCGGCGGTATCGACGATGACCACGTCGATGAATTTCAGTTTTGCTTCTTTAATAGCCGCATTGGCGATGTCGACCGGCTTCTGGCTCAGGTCGGACGGGAAGAATGTCACGCCGATGTCGTTGGCCAGGGTTTCCAACTGCTTGATCGCGGCCGGACGGTAAATGTCCGCAGACACGACCATGACCGACTTCTTCTTGCGCTCTTTAAGAAAGCGCGCCAGTTTGCCGGCGGTGGTGGTTTTACCCGCGCCCTGCAGACCGGCCATCAGAATCACGGCTGGCGGAACGGCACTCAGGTTGAGGTCTTCGTTGGCCGCACCCATCAGGCTTTCGAGTTCGGCCTGGACGATCTTCACGAATGCCTGGCCCGGCGTCAGGCTGCGCGACACCTCGGTGCCGACAGCGCGCTCCTTGACCGAATTGACGAAGTCCTTGACCACCGGCAATGCGACGTCAGCTTCGAGCAACGCCATGCGCACTTCACGCAGGGTGTCTTTGATATTGTCCTCGGTCAGCTTCGCCTTGCCGGTGACATGGCGCAGCGTCTGCGAGAGACGGTCGGTTAAGTTTTCAAACATTGCGCGATCCTTTCAGGCCCTGTACGAACCGGGATAATGGCGGCCCAGACCGGAATCAACATGTGCTCGGCGAGCCTGCGGCGTGGGCAGGTCGCGGATTATAGCGAAGACTGCGGCCGGCGGACACCTCGCCGTCAGCTTGGGGAGTCTTTCGTGCCGTGGCGGTTCTATGCCAAACTCAGCGCCTTTCGGGCTCGCCTAACAGGATTTATGCTCCCCTTGTCACCCAGTTTGCTGACCACCCTCGCCGCCGCCCTGCTCTATGCCGCTGCGACCGTCTATCAAAGCACCCGCCTGGCCACCGGCGCCAAGGCGAACAAGCGCCTGCTGGTCAGCCTCGGCGTCTTCGCCGTGCTCGCCCACGGCGCCAGCCTGCTTACACATCTATTGACCCCGATCGGCCTTGGCCTGGACTTTTTCAGTGCGTCCAGTCTGATCGCTGCTGCGGTAATCGCCCTGACCCTGCTCGCCTGTTCGCGGATCCCGGTGGAAAACCTGCTGGTGCTGCTGTTCCCGCTGGGCGCGATCACGGTATTGCTGGCGCAGTTCGCTCCGACCGGCACGGTGCAGATCATCGATGAAGAGCCTGGCATTCTCGCGCACATTCTATTGTCGATCCTCGCTTACGGCATGTTCACCATCGCCGTGTTCCAGGCGTTGCTGCTGCTGGTTCAGGACCATCAGCTCAAGCACAAGCACCCGTCCGGGCTGATCAAGAACTTCCCGCCCCTGCAAACCATGGAAAGCCTGCTGTTCGGCTTTCTCTGGGCCGGCTGGACGCTACTGTCGCTATCGCTGATTTCCGGCTGGCTGTTCGTCGAGAACCTGTTCGCTCAGCACTTGGTGCACAAGACCCTGCTGGCCTGCCTGGCATGGATCGTCTTCAGCGTGCTGTTGTGGGGCCGCAACCGTCTGGGCTGGCGCGGCCACAAGGCGATTCGCTGGACCCTCGCCGGTTTCTGCCTGCTGATGCTGGCGTACTTCGGCAGCAAACTGGTTCGTGAATACATTCTGCACATCTGACGGGCGGCATAAATGGACGGTTTGCCCATAGGGCCGATGCTCGCGGTATTTGTCCTGCTGATTTTATGGTCAGGGCTGTTTACCGCCGTCGAAATCGCGCAGCAGCACCTGCTTGCGCAACGTATCGCCTCGCGCGCCAGCGATAAACCGCTGGCGAAGCTGAGCTTCCCGCTCGACAGCCTGATCCTCTGCAACACCCTGTGCCGCGCCCTCGCAGTGATCATCGCGACGTTGCTGGCGATTTTCCTCTGCGAAGAAAACGGCCCGTGGGCGGCGTGCCTGGGCGCCGGTGGCATCCTGTTGGTGTTCGCCGATTATTTCCCGCGCACCGTGGCTCGGCGCTATCCGGATGCCGTGCTGGCGTTCGGCAATGCCCTGCTGACCGTGCCGATGAAAATCGTCTACCCCTTTGCGTGGCTGTTCAGCCGGGTCAGCGCTTTGTTGATGACCCCGTTCACGCGCAAGGCTCAGGTGGTGCAACAGAGCGAGGACGAGTTGCCGGCCGATCACGATGAGGATCACGACCATCCGGTCCGCACCCACCCGGTGTCGGGCATTCATGCGCTGGACAACATCACGGTCAACGACATTCTGGTGCCGCGCAGTGACGTCGACGGCATCAACCTCGACGATTCGATCGAAGAGATCATCGAGCAACTGCGCGAGAACAAGCGCACGCGTCTGCCGGTGTTTCACAGTGACATCAATCAGGTCGAAGCGGTGCTCAACACCCGCCAGATCGGCCATTTGCTGAGCAACGGCGGATTGACCCGCGAGGCACTGCTGGCCGCCAGCTACGAGCCTTACTTCGTCCCGGAAAGCACGCCGCTGCAACTGCAACTGCTGAACTTCCACAAGCAGCAACGCCGTCTCGGCATGGTCGTGGACGAGTACGGTGAAGTGCTGGGCATCGTCACCCTTGAAGACATTCTCGAAGAGATCGTCGGCGAATTCGAAAGCGAGCACAGCCTCGACAACCCGCACATCCATCCCCAAGCCGACGGGCGTATGGTGATCGATGGCGCCGCATCGATCCGCGACCTGAACAAGTGCCTGGGCTGGCACCTGCCGAGCGACGGGCCGAAGACGCTCAACGGCCTGGTCACCGAAGCGCTGGAAACCATTCCGGAAAGCGCGGTGTGCCTGAAGATCGGGCGTTATCGACTGGAAATCCTCGAGACCGAGGAGAACCGGGTGAGCAAGGTGCTGATCTGGCTGACCTCATCGGTGCCTGCTCTGGTGCCTGCTCGATAAAGCTGCATTGTTTGCGCTTGTTTGATCGTTAGCCCCCTTCCTATAATCGAGGCGCTTACCCAAGCGCCGTCGATCCCTGTGCCTACCCGGCACTGCCCGGATCCTGACTGTTTCCGCTGCAAACCGACGACTGTTCCTACTCGAAACAGCGCTCGCGCCCTACCCCACATCCCTGGGTGTTCGACCATAATAATTCGCTCCACTGGAGCTCATGACTGTCAGGGATCACCGCATGACGACCCATACCGCTTACAGCGAAACCGCGCCTGCCCAGCCGACCAATTCCGCCACCCGCGTGGCCACGGCAAGCTTCATCGGCACCGCCATCGAGTTCTACGACTTCTACGTTTACGCCACTGCTGCGGCGCTGGTGATCGGGCCGGTGTTCTTTCCGCAGACCTCCGGCACCGCGCAGATGCTTTCCGCTTTTCTCACTTTCGGCATTGCCTTCCTCGCCCGACCACTGGGTTCGGCACTGTTTGGCCACTTCGGCGACCGTATCGGCCGTAAATCGACGCTGGTCGCCTCACTGCTGTTGATGGGCGTGTGCACCACCTTGATTGGCGTGTTGCCGGGCTACGACAGCATTGGTGCCTGGGCGCCGATTCTGCTGTGTGTGCTGCGTTTCGGTCAGGGCCTGGGCCTTGGCGGCGAATGGGGTGGCGCAGCGCTGCTGGCCACGGAAAACGCACCGAAGGGCAAACGCGCCTGGTTCGGCATGTTCCCGCAGCTCGGGCCATCGATTGGTTTTCTTGCTGCCAACGGCCTGTTCCTGACCTTGGCCATGACCTTGGATAACGAACAGTTCCGCAGTTGGGGCTGGCGTATTCCGTTTCTGCTCAGTGCGGCGCTGGTGATGGTCGGCCTGTATGTGCGCCTGAAATTGCATGAAACGCCAGTGTTCGCCAATGCGATCGCCCGTCAGGAGCGAGTCAAGGTGCCGCTGGTCGAGTTGTTCAGCCAATACTGGGCGCCGACCCTGCTCGGGGCGGCGGCGATGGTGGTCTGCTATGCACTGTTCTATATCTCGACGGTGTTTTCCCTGAGCTATGGCGTATCGACGCTGGGTTACAGCCGCGAGACTTTCCTTGGCCTGCTGTGCTTTGCCGTGTTGTTCATGGCCGCCGCGACGCCTTTGTCGGCCTGGGCCAGCGACCGTTACGGGCGCAAACCGGTGCTGATCATCGGTGGCGTGCTGGCGATTCTGTCCGGATTTCTCATGGAGCCATTGCTAACGCAGGGCTCGACCTGGGGCGTGGCGCTGTTTCTGTGCATCGAGCTGTTTTTGATGGGCGTGACATTCGCACCGATGGGCGCGCTGTTGCCTGAGCTGTTTCCGACCCACGTGCGTTATACCGGCGCTTCAGCGGCGTACAACCTCGGCGGCATCGTCGGAGCCTCGGCGGCGCCGTTCTTTGCGCAGAAGCTGGTGGCGATGGGCGGGTTGAGCTATGTCGGCGGGTATGTGTCGGCGGCGGCGGTTTTGAGTCTGATTGCGGTGCTGTGCTTGAAGGAGACGCGCAATAACGATCTGAGTCGGGTTGCCTGACGGAAGGTAAAAAGCTTCGCGAGCAGGCTCGCTCCCACAGGGAAATGCATTCCAAATGTGGGAGCGAGCCTGCTCGCGAATGTATGCCGCAACTCGGTTTACAGCTCGACAACAACCGCCTGCGACGCACGGGTCGCCTTGGCACGTGCAGCCTCGATCGACTCATCACGGGCCAGCGCCACGCCCATGCGGCGCTGACCGTTCACTTCCGGCTTGCCGAACAGACGCAGCGCGGTGTCCGGCTCGCTCAACGCAGCGCCCAGGTTGGCAAATGCGGTCTGGGTCGACTGCCCTTCCACCAGAATCACTGCCGACGCCGACGGGCCGAACTGACGGATCAGCGGCACCGGCAGGCCGAGAATGGCGCGGGCATGCAGGGCGAATTGCGACAGGTCCTGGGAAATCAGCGTGACCAGACCGGTGTCATGCGGCCGTGGCGACACTTCGCTGAACCACACCTGATCACCTTTGATGAACAGCTCGACGCCGAACAGACCACGGCCACCCAGCGCTTCAGTGACTGCTTTGGCAACGCGCTCGGATTCAGCCAGAGCAATCGGGCTCATGGCCTGCGGCTGCCAGGATTCCTGATAGTCGCCCTTCTCCTGACGGTGCCCCACCGGTGCGCAGAACGTGGTGCCGCCAATGTGGCGCACGGTCAGCAGGGTGATTTCGTAGTCAAAGTCGATGAAGCCTTCGATGATCACCCGACCTTTGCCGGCGCGACCGCCCTCTTGCGCGTAATCCCAGGCTTTCTGTACGTCATCGGCGCTGCGCAGCAGGCTCTGGCCCTTGCCCGACGAACTCATCACCGGCTTGACCACGCAAGGGAAACCCAGGTCCTGAACGGCTTTGCTGTAGTCCTCGAAGGTGTCGGCGAAGTGGTACGGCGAGGTCGGCAGGTCCAGCTCTTCGGCAGCCAGACGACGAATACCTTCGCGGTTCATGGTCAGCTGCGCCGCACGCGCGGTCGGAATCACGGTGAAGCCTTCGGCTTCCAGCTCGACCAGCGTGGCGGTAGCGATGGCTTCGATTTCCGGCACGATGAAGTGCGGCTTCTCGGCTTCGATCACTGCACGCAGAGCAGCGCCGTCGAGCATGTTGATCACGTGGCTGCGATGGGCGACTTGCATGGCCGGCGCGTTGGCGTAGCGGTCGACGGCAATCACTTCAACGCCCAGGCGCTGCAGTTCGATTACCACTTCCTTGCCCAACTCACCACAGCCACACAGCAATACGCGGGTCGCGGTTGGCGACAATGGAGTTCCGATACGGGTCATCTCAGGTCCTCAAAGGAAGCGGATCATCGAGGAAAGCCACGCAGGTGCGCTTTCCATGGGGAGAAAGCGCGGCATTTTACATGAACCCGAGGGTTTGGCTTCAGCTGGCGACAGCCTGTTTGCGATCACGCCAGGCCATGATCAGCCAGACCGCGGTAACGCCGGCGAACTTGGAGGCCAGCGCGGTGATGATCACCGGCGGCGTCAAGGCGTCGATCATGCCGAAAAAGATGAAGGTATCCAGCGGAATGCTCAGCGCCGAACTGATCCACAGACGATCACGCAACGGCCGCTTGGTGATGCTGAACACCAGCCAGTCGATGCACTCGGAAACCGCGAACGCCGTGGCGCTGGCCAGCGCGATGGAAGGGTCGGACGTGATGTAGGAGAGCACCAGCGCCGCCAGCATCGCCACGATCGCGCCATGACCGAAGCGCGTTTGCACCATGTCGCGCAGCACGAACACCAGCCCGCCCCAGGCCGACCAGATGATGTCCAGGTGCGGTGCGGTGGAAAAGGCGAAGTTGATCAGCACGACGCTGCTGATGTAGGCGATGAGGAAGATCATGGAGGTGGCCTGTAAATGTGGCGCACAGGTTACTTGAGCGCTGGTATTGCGCCAATAGGTGCGGTGACAGGACCGACGTCTTCACGAGCAGGCTCGCTCCCACAGTGGAACGCATTTTCAAGGTGGGAGCGAGCCTGCTCGCGAAAGCGGTGGTTCAGACGCCTGACTTCGCGGGAATCATCCAGACCAATCCACTCGCCTTCGCCCGTTCATGACACAACCCCAGCACGACGCGGCGCTCGTCATTGTTCATGCGGCCCCAGCGGGTGATCTCCGCGACCGTGCGCTGGCACCCGGTGCAAACATCATCTTCGTCCAGCGCGCAGATATTCACGCAGGGAGAGGCGACTGGTCGTTCAACAGTCGTCATTGTTCCTGCTCGACCAGATCGCGGGCGTAACGCTGCGAGTTATGCACATAGTGCGCGGCGCTGGCTTCGAGCATATTCTTTTGCGCCTCGGTCAGTTCACGCACGACCTTGCCCGGCGAGCCCATCACCAGCGAACCGTCGGGAATTTCCTTGCCTTCGCCGATCAGCGAATTGGCGCCGATGATGCAGTTCTTGCCGATCTTCGCGCCGTTGAGAATCACTGCGTTGATACCGATCAGGCTGTAATCGCCGACCGTGCAACCGTGAAGCATCGCGTTGTGGCCGATGGTCACGCCGGTACCGATGGTCAGTGGATAGCCCATGTCGGTGTGCATCACCGTACCGTCCTGCACATTGCTGTTCTTGCCGACGAGGATCAGTTCGTTGTCGCCGCGCAACACAGCGTTGAACCAGACGTTGGCGCCCTCTTCCAGGCGAACCTTGCCCACCAGCACGGCATTGGGCGCGACCCAGCTCTGTGGATGGGTTTCGACACGGGCGTCGCCCAGGCGGTATTTCATTTTGTTTTCCTCAGGGCTCACGGCCGTTCGAACGACGGCTCAGGTATCGATAAAGCTTTTCGGCGGTCGGTGCAGGCTGATTTTGGCGTCATAGAGCAGGTTGATCAACTCGACGATCATGATTGCCGTCAGGCCCCAGATCTTGTACTCGCCGAAGCGATAGCTCGGCACGTACCAACTGCGGCCCTGATAATCGATGCGATGAGTATGCTCACGCGGGTCCTTGCGGAAGAATTCCAGCGGCACGCTGAAGACGGCGGCGATCTCGGCATCATTGGGCTGGTATTCGACAAAGTCGGGAATCACCCCGACATACGGCGTTACCTTGATGCCGTGCAGGGAGATCAGCGGACTCAGCGGGCCGATGACTTCGACCAGGCCCGGTGGCAGGCCGATCTCTTCTTCGGCTTCGCGCAGCGCGGTGAATATGAGGTCCGGATCTTCCGGGTCGCGTCGCCCTCCGGGGAAGGCAACTTCGCCGCCATGGGTCGAAAGCCCGCTGGCGCGCAGGGTCAGGACCAGTTCCGGTTCGTCACTGCGGGTGATCGGCACCAGCACGGCGGCTTCGGGGAAACGTGCGTCGGTCTCCAGCGTACGCGGTGTGTGGTTGCTTACCCTATGCAGTAGCTCGTCCAGCATGAGTGTTCTCGATCGGTGCCTTGCTCCGCATCATGCACCAATCAAAGCAAGCGCCCAAGCCCCCAAAACCCGTCGTGTCGCGAAACGACAACTTGCCGACCGGCCCCGCTGCACGCCAAGATAGGCGCAGCATTCAGGAACCCGAGCATGAAATTTTGCAGCCACTGCGGTAACCCGGTCACCCAGCGCATTCCCGAAGGCGACTCGCGGCTGCGATTTGTCTGCGACAGCTGTCAGACCATTCACTACCAGAACCCCAATATCGTCGCCGGTTGCGTGCCGACCTGGGGGACGAAAGTGCTGCTCTGCCGCCGCGCCATCGAGCCCCGTCTCGGTTACTGGACGCTACCTGCCGGCTTCATGGAAAACGGCGAGACCATCGAGCAGGCCGCCATCCGCGAAACCGCCGAAGAAGCCTGCGCCCGGGTGCGCAACCTGAGCATCTACACGCTGATCGACGTGCCGCATATCAGCCAGGTGCATGTGTTCTTCCGCGCCGAACTGGCCGATCTGCAATACGCGGCCGGGCCGGAAAGCCTTGAAGTGCAGCTGTTCGAAGAAGCCGACATTCCCTGGGACGAGCTGGCTTTCCGCACGGTCGGGCGCACGCTGGAATGTTTCTTTGCCGATCGGCGCAGCGAGGTTTACCCGGTGCGTTCGGAGTCGATTCCGCCACTGGTGCAGCCGGCGATCACTTGAGCTTCGCGGCACCCTGCCGATAACCACACCTGCATCTATCACTATGTGTCTGCGTCATTCTTGGGGAATCGTTTCAATGCGTTGGTTGCTTGCCCTGTTGTGCCTGTCGTTCGTCAGCGTTTCGCAAGCGTCATTCGTGACCACCGTGACGCCCTCGAACACTCCGCTGATCGAAAAAGTCCTGGTACTGAAATCGGCCCACCAACTGCAGTTGATTGCCGACGGCAAGCCGCTGAAGACCTATCGCATCTCCTTGGGCAAGGGTGCAAAGAAAGGCCCGAAACTGATCGAGGGCGACAAACGCACACCCGAAGGTTTCTATTGGATCGACTGGCGCAAGACCAGCGACAAATTCAACCTGTCGATGCACATCTCCTACCCGAACATCAGCGATGCCGCCCGCGCACGCCGTGAAGGTGTCGAGCCCGGCGGGATGATCATGATCCACGGCACCCCGGATTCAGCAGACAATCCGGAGCAGTTATTCCACACCCTCGACTGGACCGATGGCTGCATCGCCATGCGCAACGTCGACATGCGTGAAGTGTGGAATCTGGTACCGGACGGCACGATGATCGAGATTCGTCCGTAAACTCGACCGCTGGTCACCGCAACAAAAATAAATCAAAAGATCGCAGCCTGCGACGGCGCCTACAGGGGTGATACCACTCTCAACTGTAGAAGCTGTCGCAGGCTGCGATCTTTTGCTTTTTATGGTCCACCACTAATACCACTTTAAACATGACCCCTGACAACCGCCAATCCATTGGGCCAGACGCCATTTCATCGCGTTGACATGGTATTCAAGTGGTATTAGCTTCCGTCGCACAAGCGAGCCACAACAATCCTATACTCGCGACGGAAACGACCTACATGAACGACCTTCAAACCCTACGCCCCGATGACTCCCAGCCGACGCCGCTGTACTTGCAACTGGCGCGCAATCTGGAAGCGGCGATTCATGCCGGGCAGTGGAAGGCCGAACAGGCGATGCCGTCCGAGCGCAACCTCAGCGACCAGCTCGGCATCTCCCGGGTCACCGCACGCAAGGCTTTGGAAGTTTGCTTGAGCAAGGCCTGATCCGCCGCCTGCAAGGCTCGGGCACGTTCATCACCCCACGCCTGGAACAACCGCTGTCGCGTCTGTCCGGCTTCAGCGAAATGCTGCGCTTGAAAGGTTTCGTGCCGAGCTCGAAATGGCTGGAGCGGGAGATCACCCTGCCAACTCACGAAGAACTGATCCGCCTCGGCCTGTCGCCGAACGACAAGGTGGCGCGCATGAAACGCCTGCGCAAAGCCGATGACACGGTCATGGCGATCGAAATGAGCACCCTGCCCGCGTCGATCATGCCCAGGCCGCAAGCGGTGGGCGATTCGCTTTACGAATACCTCGACGGCATCGGCAAACCGATCGTCCGCGCCCTTCAGCACATCCAGGCAATCAACGCCTCGGACGAATTCGCCGCGCTGGTCGGCATCGCCCCCGGCACCGCCATGCTGCTGATGACCCGGGTCGGCTATCTGGAAGACAACACGCCGATCGAAGTCACCGACACCTATTGCCGCAACGACTACTACGACTTTGTTGCAGAGCTGCGCCGCTGAGCGCAACCCCAAGCGAGAACGAAAATGTCCGAAGACAACATCCTCACCGCCAGCGGCTGGGTTCGCGGCCGGCTGATTCACGAACACGGCAAGATCGTGTCGATCGAAGGCGTGCCCTGCGATCCGGCGGCTAACGATCTACCCTATCTGCTGCCGGGTTTCATCGACCTGCATGTGCACGGCGGCGGTGGCAAAGACATTATGGAAGGCGCCGAAGCCTTCGAAACCATCAGCAAAACCCACGTGCGCTTTGGCACCACCTCGCTGTTGGCCACGACCATGACCGCGCCGAGTGCGGAGATTTCCAGCGTCTTGAAAGAGGTAGGAGAATTCTGCAAACAGCGTCCGAAAGGCGCCGCGCGAGTGCTTGGCGTACACCTTGAAGGCCCTTACATCAACCCGGGAAAACTCGGCGCTCAACCGAACTTCGCCCACACCGCGTTGATGGCAGAAGTCGAAGAATATCTGGCGCTGGCACCGATCCGCGTCATCACCATTGCCCCGGAAATCGCCGGTCACGATGCATTGATTCGCGAGCTGAGCAGCCGTGGCATCCGCATGCAGATCGGCCACACCCTCGGCAGCTACGAGGAAGGCGTCGCTGCGCTGGCTGCCGGTGCCAGCAGTTTCACTCACCTCTATAACGCCATGAGCCCGCTGCATCACCGCGAGCCGGGCATCGTCGGCGCAGCACTGGCGCACGCCAAATACGCCGAGCTGATTCCCGATCTGTTGCACGTGCATCCCGGCGCCATTCGCGTGGCCCTGCGTTCGATCCCGTGCCTGTACTGCGTCACTGATTCGACCGCCGCCGCCGGCATGCCCGACGGTGAATACAAGCTTGGCAGCCACACCGTGACCAAATGCCTGGGCGGCGTGCGCCTGCCCGACGGCACGCTGGCCGGCAGCACCCTGACCATGGATCAGGCCCTGCGCAATCTGGTCAAGATCGGTCTGCCGATCGCCGAAGCCTCGCAGCGTCTGTCGCAATTTCCCGCCGACTACCTCGGCATCACCGAACGCGGGCGCCTTGCCCCCGGCGCCTGGGCCGACTGCGTGCGGCTCGATCGCTCACTCACACTGACCGCCGTCATGGTCGAAGGAGAAGACATTGACTTCAAAAATGCTTGAGGAGGCGCTGTCCTCGTTCGAGGCCGTGCAAGCCCAACTGCAACAGCTCGACGCGCCGATGATCGAGATCGCCGGGCGCCTGCGCCGTCAGCCGCCGCAAGTGGCGATGACCGTCGCCCGTGGCAGCTCCGACCACGCGGCGAGCTACTTCGCCTACCTGACCATGCAGCAACTGGGCGTGCCGGTGGCCTCGTTGCCGATGTCGGTGGTGACCATGCAGCAGGCGCCACTGAAAGTCAGCGGTCAGGTCGCCTTTGCGTTTTCGCAGTCGGGGCAGAGCCCGGATCTGGTCAACAGCCTGCGCCTGTTGCGCAAGCGTGGCGCGCTGAGCGTGTCGATGGTTAACGCTGCCGATTCGCCACTCGAAGCGGCCTGTGAATTCAGCCTGCCGCTGCTTGCCGGGACTGAAAGCAGCGTCGCTGCGACCAAAAGCTTTATCGCCACCCTCAGCGCCAGCGCGCGTTTGATCGCGCACTGGAAAGAGGACAGCGAATTGCTGCAAGCCCACGACGCGCTGCCAGAAGGCCTGCGCGAAGCGGCGAAACAGGACTGGAGCGTGGCCATCGAAGCCCTGCGCGATTGCGAGCGCCTGATGGTGATCGGCCGTGGCGCCGGTTTCGCCATTGCTCAGGAAGCCGCGCTGAAGTTCAAGGAAACCTCGGCGATTCAGGCCGAAGCGTTCAGCAGTGCCGAAGTCCGTCACGGCCCGATGGCACTGATCGACGAACACTATCCGCTGCTGGTTTTCGCCCCACGCGGCGCTGAGCAGGCCGGCCTGCTGAGCCTGGCGGCGGAAATGCGCCAGCGCGGCGCCCGGGTCTTGCTCGCCGCGCCGGATGACGTCAGCGAACGCGACCTGACCCTGAGCCGCGCCGAACACCCGGCCCTCGATCCGATTCTGGCGATCCAGAGCTTTTACGTGATGGCCGCAGGCCTGGCCGTGGCGCGGGGCATGGACCCGGATCAGCCGCGCCATTTGAGCAAAGTGACCCGCACGCACTGACAACTGCTGACGGATGTACCCGTGTAGGAGCTGCCGAAGGCTGCGATCTTTTGATCTCGACCCATAAAAACAAGATCAAAAGATCGCAGCCTTCGGCAGCTCCTACAGGGGACATCGAACCGAGATTCAACTGATGAGACCCAGCCATGCCCGACAACAATAAAGAGCTGACCCTCAGCGCCCCGCTCAGCGGCCCGGTGCTGACGCTCGCCAACGTCCCGGACGCGGTATTCGCCAGTGGCGCGATGGGCGACGGCATCGCCATCGACCCGCTCAACGACACGCTGTATTCGCCCTGCGCCGGCGTGGTCATCCACGTTGCGCGCAGCAGCCACGCGGTGACCGTTCGCGCCGACAACGGTGCGGAAATCCTCCTGCATTTGGGCCTCGACACCGTTGAACTGAACGGCGAAGGTTTCGCCATGCTGGTCAAGGAAAGCGATCGCGTCAGCCTTGGCCAGCCGCTGCTGCGCTATGACCTGGACAAGGTCGGTCAGCACTGCAAAAGCCTGGTCAGCCTGTTGATCCTGACCAACAGCGCGGATTTTCAGGTGCGGCCGATCACCCTCAAAGCGGTGAACGTCGGCGAGCCGTTGCTGCACATCATCGCGCGCAATGTTGTCGCGGCGAATACCGATATAAGCGCTGGGCCAGAGGTTCGTGGTCAAGTGCAGGTTGCTCATCGCGGCGGCTTGCATGCGCGCCCCGCTGCGCTGATCCGCCAGACCGCCCAGGGTTTCAGCAGCCACTCACAGCTGCACTTCAACGGCAAATCGGCGCCGTGCAACAGTCTGATCGGTTTGATGGGGCTGGCCATTGGTGAGCAGGATGAAGTGCAGGTCAGTTGTCAGGGGCCGGACGCCGATGCCGCATTGCAAGCTCTGCTCAGCGCATTGGCCACGGCGCTGCCGGACGATCATCACGGGCAAGCGCCGACCACCACCGCCGCGCTGAAACGTCCGGCCGAGGCTGGGGTGTTGCATGGTGTTTGCGCCGCGCCAGGGCTGGTCGCCGGGCCGTTGTTTCGCTTGAACGCGATCACCTTGCCGGCGGATACGGGCCATCACGATCCAGTGCAACAGCAGCAGACGCTTGAAACGGCATTGAACGCGGTGCGCAGCGAAATCGCCGCCACCCTCGCCCAGGCGAAAAAGCACAAGAACGCCGACGAAGAAGCGATCTTCGCTGCACACATGGCGCTGCTCGAAGACCCGGCCCTGCTCGACGCCGCGCATCAATTCATCGCACAAGGCACCGCTGCGACGCACGCCTGGAGTCAGTCGATCGACACCCAGTGCGACATGCTCCAAGGCACCGGCAGTCCGCTGCTGGCCGAACGTGCCAACGATTTGCGCGACCTCAAGCAACGCGTCCTGCGCGCCCTGCTTGGCGAGGCCTGGCAATACCAGGTGCCGGCCGGCGCCATTGTTGCCGCCCACGAACTGACGCCATCGGATCTGCTGCAACTCAGCGCGCAAGGTGTCGCCGGGTTGTGCATGGCCGAGGGCGGCGCGACCTCGCACGTAGCGATTCTGGCGCGCGGCAAAGGCCTGCCGTGCATCGTCGCTTTGGGCGCGCAATTGCTTGAGCAGCCGCAAGATCAGGCCGTGGTGCTCGACGCTGAGGGCGGTCGTCTCGAATTGACGCCAAACGCCGAGCGCCTGGCCGAAGTGCAACAGGCGCAGATCGAGCGTCAGCAGCGTCGCGAAAGCCAACAGGCCAAAGCCCATTTGCCCGCTGAAACGCGCAATGGCGTGCACATCGAAGTGGTCGCCAATGTCGCCTCAAGCAACGAAGCAGCAGACGCTTTTGCCAACGGTGCCGATGGCGTCGGCCTGTTGCGCACCGAGTTTCTCTTCGTTGATCGCCAGACGGCACCGGACGTCGAAGAACAGCGCAGCGCCTATCAAGCGGTGATCGATGCCATGGGCGACAAGTCAGTGATCATCCGCACCATCGACGTCGGCGGCGACAAGCAACTCGACTACCTGCCGCTGCCCGCCGAGGCCAACCCAGTGCTCGGTCTGCGCGGCATTCGGCTGGCCCAGGCGCGCCCGGAAATTCTCGATCAGCAACTGCGCGCGCTGCTGCAGGTCAAGCCGTTGTCGCGTTGCCGGATTCTGTTGCCGATGGTCACCGAGGTCGACGAACTGCTGCACATCCGCCAGCGCGTCGATGCCTTGCGCCTTGAGCTGGGCATTACCGAGCGCCCGGAAATCGGCGTGATGATCGAAGTCCCCGCCGCCGCGCTGCAAGCCGAACAACTGGCCGAACACGCCGACTTTCTCTCGATCGGCACCAACGATCTGTCGCAATACACCCTGGCCATGGACCGCGATCACGCCGGGCTGGCGGCGCGGGTCGATGCCCTGCATCCGGCGTTGCTGCGTCTGATCGCCATGACCTGCGAAGGCGCGGCGGTGCACAAGCGCTGGGTCGGTGTCTGCGGCGCCCTCGCCTCCGACCCGCTGGCCACGCCGGTGCTGATCGGCCTCGGCGTCACCGAACTGTCGGTGAGCCCGGTGCAGATCGGTGAAATCAAGGACCGCGTACGCCAGTTGCATGAAGCCGAATGTCAGCGCCTGAGCCGCGACTTGCTCAAGCTGTCCAGCGCCGCCGCCGTTCGCCACGCCTGTCATCAACATTGGCCTCTGCGCTAACAAAAACAAAAAGGACAAACGCCATGTACCAACTCTTCATCGAAGGCCTGCAACGCCTGGGCCGCGCGCTGATGCTGCCGATCGCGATCCTGCCGATTGCCGGCCTGCTGCTGCGCCTGGGCGACACGGACCTGTTGAACATCGCGATCATTCACGATGCCGGACAAGTGATCTTCGCCAACCTGGCGATGATCTTTGCCATCGGCATCGCCGTCGGTTTCGCCAAGGACAACAACGGCACCGCCGGCCTGGCCGGGGTGATCGGTTATCTGGTGATGATCTCCACGCTCAAGGTGCTCGACTCGACCATCAACATGGGCATGCTCGCCGGGATCGTCAGCGGCCTGATGGCCGGTGCGCTGTACAACCGCTTCAAGGACATCAAGTTGCCGGAGTATCTGGCGTTCTTCGGTGGCCGGCGTTTTGTGCCGATTGTCACCGGGTTCGCGGCGGTGGGTCTGGGCGTGCTGTTCGGCTATATCTGGCCGCCGATCCAGCAGGGCATCAACGCGTTCGGCGCGCTGATGATGGAAAGCGGCAGCATCGGCGCCTTCGTCTTCGGCGTGTTCAACCGCCTGCTGATCGTCACCGGCCTGCACCACATCCTCAACAACATGGCGTGGTTCGTCTTCGGCAACTTCACCGACCCGACCACGGGCGCCTTGGTGACCGGCGATCTGTCGCGGTATTTTGCCGGCGATCCGAAGGGCGGCCAGTTCATGACCGGCATGTTCCCGATGATGATCTTCGGCCTGCCCGCCGCGTGCCTGGCGATGTACCGCAACGCTTTGCCGGAGCGGCGCAAGGTGATGGGCGGGATCTTCCTGTCGATGGCGCTGACATCGTTTCTCACCGGTGTTACCGAGCCAATCGAATTTGCCTTCATGTTTCTCGCGCCGCTGCTGTTCCTCCTGCACGCGCTGCTGACCGGGCTGTCGATGGCGATCACCAACGGCTTGAACATTCATCTGGGCTTCACCTTTTCCGGTGGCTTCATCGACATGATTCTCGGCTGGGGCAAGTCGACCAATGGCTGGCTGGTGGTGCCGGTCGGGCTGGCTTATGCGGTCATCTATTACCTGGTCTTCGACTTCTGTATCCGCCGCTTCAATCTGAAGACACCGGGGCGCGAAGACGTCGCCAGCGCCGAAAAAGCCGTGCTCTCGGAAACCGAACGCGCCAGTGCGTATATCAAAGCCCTGGGCGGCGCAGAGAATCTGCTCACCGTCGGCGCCTGCACGACCCGACTGCGCCTGGAGATGGTCGATCGCAACAAAGCCTCGGATGCCGAACTAAAAGCGCTGGGCGCGATGGCGGTGGTGCGCCCGGGCAAGGGCGGCAGTTTGCAGGTCGTGGTCGGGCCGCTTGCTGACAGCATTGCCGATGAGATTCGCTTGGCCATGCCTGCGCTGGGCCGAACAGCATTGGTGGAAACCGCAGTGGTTGCCGATGAGCCGAAGAGCGTTGCGCTTACCCGCAACGAGGCGCAGCAATGGCTGGATGCACTGGGCGGTCGCGACAATGTGCTGCAACTCGATTGCATCGCCATGACCCGCATTCGCCTGCAACTGGCCGATGCCAAGGCATTGTCCGATGCGCAGCTCAAAGCGCTCGGCTGCTTGGGTGTCAGCCAGTTGGACGGCGGCGTCTGGCATTTGCTGGTGGGGGACAAGGCCGCGAGTTTGAGCGGGGCGATCGAGACATTGCTGAGTCGCGGGGAGGTCAGCGCGCAGGTTTGATCTGCGCCGGTGGCGGGAGGGCTGGAGCGGGCGGGGAAAATCCGGCCCGCGCACGATACATGGATACCACCCTCCTCCACGCCCCGCTCGCCATGCTGGCCCTTCATCCCCAGCATGGAAATCGTGCCCATGAGCACCCCCAACGCACCCACACCCGATGAGATCAAAAACGATCTCAACCAGATCGGGCGTCTGCTCTTCAACACCGAAACCCCGCTGCTGCCCGAGCACAAACCGAGCACCGAGCAGGCTCATCTCAAACGCCTCGAAGAGCAGCTGAAAACCTATCGCGACGGCTACCTGCAACGCAGTCGCGCGCTCTATCAGGCGCTGGCAACCAGCGACCTGCAAAGCGAGGCTGGCAAGCAACTGATCGCCACGCTGAAGGTGCGCCTCAGCACGCAACTGATCAACATGGATCTGCGTGACCAGATCGACGGCAAACCGGCGAAAACCTTCCTTAAATACGACGCCGGTTTCACCGCGCTCGAGGACGAGGCGCAACAAGCCGTCAAGGATCGCCTGTTGCACCCGCAGGCTGGTGAGCTGATGAAGAAACTGGCGCTGGGCCCGCTGTTGCGTCCGGCCATGTATGCGTTGCAGTTCACTTATCAGCAAACCACTGTCGAGCTCGCCGGGACCTTTGTCGTTACGCAAAACGACACCCCGAAAGTCAGCGATCTGCTGACCGACCAGAGCGCGGGTTTCGTCGTGTTGTTCACGCCCGCCAGGGGCCTGGAGCTGTTCAATTCCCTGGCTGATCTCGACGCCCATCTGCTCGAGACCATGAAGCACAGCATCAGCCGTGACGAGTTGATGCAGCTGCTGCCCAGCCGCTACCACGAGATCGGTACAGCAGGAATCTGGCCATTGCAGCTGACGCCCATCGACAGCCAACCGCTGTTCGAACACATCTACGATGCCTTGATCGAAAAACGCACCCTGGATATCGAATATGCACTGAGTTTCGCCGCTAACCCGCAGCAGGATCCCGCTCGCTTGATCGCCGAGCTGGAGCGCGCCATCGGCGCTGCGCTGCCGGATCTCACTCCGCGTCTGGCCCTTCAGGCACAAACGCTGTTCGAACGGCACCTGCGCAACAGCGCCCCGGACTGGTACCGCAGCGCCGACGCCGCCAAGCGGGCCGAACTGGCCTTGCACCTGGGCAACTACAATCAGGCCCGGCAAAACCTGCTTGACCTGATGGGCCCCGCGGTCAGTCTGATGGCCGTGGCCCGCCAGCAATGGCTGGAGCGTCTGAGTGATGATCTGCAAATCGACGATCTGCAACCGGACAACCTGCAAATCACCACCGACCGGCGGGTACCGGGATACGGCGTATATGTGCACAAGCGCAACCTGGTCGAGCTGACCCTGCGCGGCCCGCACACCGGCGATGAGTTGCCAGGCTCGGAGTTTCTCAGCCACACCCGGCTGACTTACAACGACCTGCCGTTATCCGACGAGTACGCGGACGTGACGCCCGCCTGGGTGATCAAGCAGGCACTGGAGCTGGAACCGCGCGTCGACTTCGCACGTTTGCAAACGCAGATGCAGGCAAGCTCCGCAATCAAACCTGCCATTGAGCAGATGCTCGATCAGCGCATCGTCGCGCTCGCCCATACCGCAGCGCTGCAAGGGCACCTGCTCGACAGCGACCTGCAAATGATCCAGCGCCTGCGCAGCGGCAGCGATTCACAGTTACGCGCCGCCACGCTGTGTTTGCACGGTGCGCAACTCCAAGACCTTTGGGTGCTGCGTCAGAACGATCAGTCCGGTGCGGTCAAACGCGTTCTGCTATGCACGCCACAAGCCCCACGCGATCGCCAGTTCGAGGCCTTTGACAGTGAGCGCGAATGTCAGGCCCATGTGTTGTCGTGGGCCAAGCAGGGTGACGCAGCCCAAACCATGGCCGGTTACCTGGTCAGCCGCGCACCGATGCGCTTTCGTCCTGCTCTGCGCAAAGTCTTGTCGGGGCTGAGCTTCAAACCGGAAGCAGCGGAGCACCAGAAGGTGACTTTCGATCACCTCGGCAACCATCTCGATTGCCTCAAAGCGATGGCTGAACACGTGCTTGCCACACGCATCGATGATTATGATTTCAGTACACCGGTGTGGTATCGCTCGACCACTGCGGCCAATCGCCGACAACTGACGACGCTGAGCGACGACGCCGAGGGCGCACTGCTCGCATTCAATCAACATCCGCTGTCGGGCGGGCGTTTCCAGACATTTGACGCCTACGTGCACGAGCAAGCGAAGCTCAGCCTGAACCGCTTGCTCAAACGTGCGGCCAATGACGTCGATCCTGACACCGTCTGGGCCTACTCGCCAAAATCGATCGTGCCCTCATGGACACCAAAGCCGTTGACCTATACCCGGCTGTATCGCGACGGCTATGCCGACGGCGTGGGTTTTCTCGAGCAGAAATTCTCACGCTCGGCGCGCTTCAGAGGTCCGCAAGGCATCGATATCAGCAGCCTGACCGCGCAGAATGTCGCGCGCTCGGTCACAGGGGTGTGGATCGGCCAACGCTATACCGACAAAGTCAAAAAGGAGCTGCAGAATTCCCAAAGCGAAGGCTACGCGTTCCGCCGCAACGCGACACTGGCGATCACTCAGCGCCAGATGCAAAGCGCCGCGCTGGAATGCCAGCTGCAAGGACATATCGCCAGCAGCGACCTGCAATGGCTCCAGCAAAGCATCACCAGCATGGATCAAACGTCGGGGCAGACGCGGACGAAGTACCCGATCCACCGGTTGATGATCGACGGCGAATGGGTGATCGATACCTGGCTGTTCAGCCATGACAGTAATCCGGTTCTGCTGTATACGCCGGACGCGCCGGACGGCGTGCGTTTTCGTGAAGCGCGCCTGTTCAATTATCTGCTGCTGCAATCGGGCATGGTCGAGTACTTCACCTCGCGCGTGGGTATCAGCGCCCAGACCCGGGTCCGCACGCACCTGGACAACATCCGCAAGAAGCTGCCCAAAGACCTCAACAAAACCACCCCCAGCCCCGCCCGCTACGACTCGATGCGACCGGCTGACGCCGTCAGCGACCTGCTCACCGCGCTCTATGACATGAAGCTGCAACGGCGGATCGACAACGTCCACGCGACCACCACCAGTCGTATCGAAATGATCGCCGGCCTGATCTGGACGAGCGTTGAGTGGGTCGCGGCCATCGCCACCGCGCCCTTCCCGCTGTTGAGCCTGAGCACCGGCCTGTTGCTGGCCTTCAAGGACGCGATGCTCGCCCTGCATGCCTATCGTCAGGGCAACAACAACGAAGCGTTCCGGCACTTGCTCGGTTATCTGTTCAACAGTGCCGGCGCGGTGCTGACGGATCTGCGTCCGGCGCTACGGTCACTCAAGCCCGTCCGGCGCCCGTTACGTCAGGCTGTCGCCACTGCCGGCGATGAGCAACAGAGTGCTCTGGCATTGGTCGATCAAATGGCCACTGAACCCGTCTGGGACGATATGCAGGCGGTCGCTTTCAGAGGACAGTCGTATTACGCCAGTAACAACCCGGACGCGCTGGGCCGTTATTTGCTCTATCGCCCGGATCCGAATGGCTCCGGACTGCTTTCGACCGGCATTCTGACCGTGCGTAACTCCGACGGGGTGATGGTGCGCAGCGGCCTGTCCGGCGGGGCACCGAAATACGAAGCTGTACCCGATACACCCGGTCCGCACAAAGATTATGGAGTCGCGATCGACTACCGCGAGCGCGTCGAAACGTTGCTGGTGCCGCAATCGCGCGAGGCATTGCTGCAACTGAGCGACATGGGTATCCCGCGGCAGACCATCATGGCCCGGGTGGTCGATCAGTTGAGCGATGTACGCACAGCCTATCTGGAACAGGTCGAAAAACTCACCAAAGACGCCACGCGCCATTTTGCCCGGCTCGCACCGCTGCCCGCCCGTGCCGAAGTGCCGGCAGTTGCCGCCAATACCTCATTCGCACAGTTGATCGGCAGCGATGCATTCGCCGCAAAAAACCTGGTGATCGGTGCACAACCTGGTTCGATCGCCAGCAAACAGTTATTGATCGAGCATCTCGACGTCCTCGTGGCGAACGGCTACAAGCATCTCTTTCTCGAATACCTGCCGGGTGACGTGTTTCATCTCAAACTGGAAAAGCTCAACAGGAACGGCTCCTGGTTTCATATCAACAAACACCTGAAGGCGCTCGACAAAGCCATGGGGTATGCGCCGGACGCAGCTTTTTCTTACCTGGCGCTGGTGCGCAGGGCCCGGGAAAAAGGCATGAGCATCCATGCGCTAGACGGCTCGGCCAGCTATAAACTCGAAGGGATCATGGTGATGTCCGAGGTCTCGCCGCTGACCCCGCGAAACAACTCCATCAGAAACTTCTATTCGCACAAGGCGCTTGCCAGTGATGTGGCCGACGTCGGCGAAGAGCGCTGGATTGCCCTGACCGAACAGTCGCGCATGACCACGTTCGACAACACGCCGGGCCTGGCCGACCTGCACGAGGCCGTAGCCATACGTGTTGAAGACATCGACCTGTACCAACCGGCACGCATAAGCAGGGATACACCCGGCGCCATCGCCGGCGATGCGACTGCGCAAGGTGATTTCCTGGTACAGATGCCGAGCGCCTACAAGGCACCTCTACCCGTCTCCAGGCCCCCCGCCGCAGCTAGCGCCGTTGATCACTTCAGCGATTTCGATGTGGCTTTGCCGCTGCGTGACGATATTGCTGAAATGTTGCATAAGCCCTACTCCATGGACTCGAATTACACCCCGACGATCTCCAGTGAAAGAACGGCCTACGAGGCTTTCATCGCCCAGCGCAAGCGCCTGGAAAAAACCGCCAGAGACGCTTTCACCGACTACGTCCCTCCCGATGCGCCGATCCTGCCGGTGCTCACCTCCGACTGCACATTCGAGGCTTTTCTGCGGCAGCTGGCCGACGGACGCTTGAATCTGCTGATCGGCGAAGCCCATGCCGATGTAGCGAGCAAAGCGCTGCTGAAAAAGCACATGAAAGCGCTCAAGAAAGCAGGCTATGACACGTTGTATGTCGAGCACCTGTTCACCGATCTGCACCAGGCCGATCTCGACATTTTTTTGCGAACCCAACGTATGCCGCACAGGCTGAAGGCGTACCTGCATCGTCAGGACCGAGGGCACATGATGGCTTACGGTGGGAGCGATACCTACACGGAGCTCTACCAGGCAGCAGCCAAATACAACATCCGCATCAGAGCGATCGATTGCACAGCGTCCTACCACCTCAAGGGCCTGCATGACAAAGCAGTCTCGCGAAACGAGATGTTCAGCTACTTTGCAACCCAAGTAATCGAGGCTGATCAACTGGCCAACGGCCCGCATAAATGGGTGGCCCTCATCGGCAGTGCGCACACCAATTACAACCTCGGCGTGCCAGGTCTGGCCGATACACTTTCAGCCGTCAGCCTGCACGTGCGCGACACCGCCCCTGAGCTGGCCAGGGATATTCATCGCGGTACATGGGAATTTGTCAGCGGCCAGCACGAGACCAACGTGAGGGCCTTGAGCAGCGACTTTGTGATGGAGGTGGCCGTCCCCGGCACGAAAAAGCCTGCTGCGCCGCCTTCCGTCAGTCGCAGCAGACTGACTCGACAGGGCCAATTCCTGATCGAAAATGCAGATACCCGCAAAGCCAGTGTGGTGCATAGATCCAGGTCCGGCGAGATCGTTGAGACGCCGATTCAGATCAATGACAAAGGTCTGTTCTTCATTGATCGCTGGGGGAAAAAAGATGAGAGCTTCCAATACCTGCAAACCTTGGTCGACATGCTTGTAACGGACGTCAAGCTGACACAGGTGACGTGACATCCACGCGATTGCACGTCGTGGAAAACACCGGGCTTAACGGCCCGGTGGTTTTTTTACGCCTACGGATCAACCCGATCCAGCGCACGGTTCACCGCCAGCTCAGCGAGCATGATGATCTGCTGAATCACCAGCGCCGTATTGCGCTGCGGTCGCCCCAACTGATCGGCGAAATCACTGGCCAGGGTGTTGGCTGAAGCGAGGGATTCACAGGCGTGGGCGAGCAGGGTTTCGGTGTCGACGTCGGGCTGGATCAGAAACAGGGTGCCGGGCGGGCGCGCTTTGCTCGGCTGTGGGCACAGGTAAAAATCCAGAG